>JBGSSQ010000002.1:0-3764 GCA_041736975.1 Gammaproteobacteria bacterium | reverse complement strand
AGACGCTACGCAAAACCAAAGTTGAAAAGATTTTATCTCTGGTTAAAAAACAACCAACATCTTGCGCCACCGAAATCACTATTAGGAAAAGCGATAAACTACGCACTTAATCATTGGCAGGCCTTAAACAATTACTTGCGTGATGGTGTTTTGGATATTGACAATAATACAGCTGAAAGGGCAATACGATCTGTGGTGCTAGGTCGTAAAAACTACATGTTCGCAGGTAGTGATAATGGAGCCGAAAATGCGGCTGTAATATATAGCTTGATTGAAACGTGCAAAGCATTAAAGATAAATACATATGAGTATCTGACTGATGTGTTAAGGCGATTGCCGAGTACGCTTAACTCTAATATTGCTATGCTGATACCATATAACTGGAAACCAGCTATCATAAGAGAATAAATATGTCACGATGGATTTGTCGGACGGTTACGAGAAATGTGTGGTTAAGAGCCAAAATGCCAACAATAGCTCTCAGGATACAGAAATCGACCTCAAAATAAAGGCAAAATCCCTTGCCAAGAAAGGCGTCACTTGATAGCCTACTACGACAAAGTCGCTCGGTAATTAGCCCGACAGTTTCCCTTGGTAATGACACTACTACAGCTCACGTTCTTCGCTAGTATATCGTTTTTTCGTCGAATTTAACTGCATAGATCCTCCATTAATAGATACCCATGGAGCGACAATAGCGTGATTCTATGACCCAAAGAAGGAGGGATTCTTTGGCGCTTACGATATATTTTTAGCGTCATAGGGTCTGAAAATAATAAGCGTGCTATTTGTAAAGGGTTAGCGAAGAAGTTAGGCGCAGTATTGAAATGTGATTACAGAAAATTTCTTTGATGTAGGTGTATCTATACCCAAAGCGTCTCATTTTTCGGCTTTTGGTATTGTTCTTTTTCGCCCTGACTAGTCAAAAAATCCAAGCAATATTCGGTCTATTCCCTGTGTTTTTTGACTCGTCAGGACAAACAATAACGTACCCAAAAGCCGAAAAATCAGACGCTTTGGGTAAATTCTTATTTAAGTGTGGGTTTTTTTTCATCTCCAGCTTCTTTTTCACTTAATGGAAGAACTTCTTGGTGAATAGCTAGTTGAGCGCTACCACCAAAGAAAGCAATTTGTTGTCGAATACGTTCAGTAGTGCCTGCCGCCAGAAACGCATCATTTTTCAAATCAATCTCTAGATGCTCTAGCAATAAAACGAGTTGATCAGGGCTACTCTCAATTTCTAACACTAAAGATTCAGGAGGTTCTTCAGGCATATTATATAGAATTGGCTGATTTCCCTCTGTTCGGTTCATCGCTTGTCCAGCAAGTTGGCTCCAGAGACAATTACAATCACGATCATTCCTGGTATGCAAAGATAAATGCATACCATCTTCAGAGAGCTCTACTCTCGAAATGAGTATTTCAGGCTTTCGCTCCATATTCGGATCTCCACTTGCTGTAAACTATAGATCAATGGGTAATTAAGGGTAGTATAGCGATTATTTTAATAAATATCAACAACTTATTTCAATTGGATTTAGATTGCCCAAATGATGGGGTAACATCAATGGTACTAAATGGATCTGGTGCTTTGGCCTGATTATTCGTAGAAGGTATCGCTTTGTTTAATTCTGGCACGACCAATTTAAGATAAGCCTCTCGATTAGCAACCGGGGAAAGAGAAGCTAATTGTGGCTTACTCGGATCTTCAATGTTTTTCAATAGATCAAGCTTGAATTCCTTTGAGCCCCAGTCATTACCAACTCTCAAGTGACAAACACAGGTATCGCTATCTTTTAATTTTGTAATAATACCCACAGCATTTGGAGTTTGTTTTAACTCAGCTGCTAATTCAGAGATTTTTGACTCGGATATTGGGATCTGGTCCACTACTCTATATAAAAAATCGTATTTATCCTCCACATACTCCCCATTTGGGCCAGCATCGTTACGATAATAAATATAGTCACTACCTGTAACATGATTTTCATATATTTCCTCGCCTCGAACAACACCACGTTCTTTGAATGCTGATTCAACCTCTTTAAGAAATGGTTCCCATTCATCTAATTTTGGACCGCCATTAAATGTGTACACGGTGAGGACTTTGCTAGCGTCTTGAACTAGCTCATGCTTCACAATCTTCGTTTCTCCAACTTTGTGTTTAAGCAATATCGGCACCAGTGCATCCCAAGCTTTTTCTAAGTTCTCTTTCCTATCATCTTGTGCAACTGATAAATGAAATTTCCAACCTGCCTCTTTAGGCGCATCAGATATCGGTTGCTTAATTCTCGATCTAGCCCATTGTTGGCGTGGCCCAGTAACTGATGGATCGGCTTGCTTTGGCATATTTTGTAACGTTTCTTTTTGGGTATCAGGATACACCAATAATGTGACATACCCTCCTTTTTTATGCACTAAGGCTTTATTGGTACTTTGATCCTCATGTTTAAAAGGAAAGCATCCCGAACTTTGTGGTCCCATCATCACCCTGTAGGTGAGTCGAGCTTCAGCGGTCTGCTGCGTAATTGATTCATTTGGTTTTTGCATACTTTCTCCGGCCACGCAAATCATTATTAAACGATATTGTGAAAATATAGCCTTTAAAAATCCGACCTTCTTAAGGCTCGGTATTTGTCAACAAAGTTGTCACCTCATAACTTGGGGGTTCCATGTTCACATGGCTTTTCAGCCCATCGACCACAGGTACTCTGTTATTATTTGTCGCCTCTTTGTACAACCTCGCCCACTACTGCTAGCAGAGTTCCTGCTACTCTTTTGTTTTAAGTATAGCCTACTACGTCGCTTTTTGTCTGGCTCCACCATGTAGTAAACTAGGGGCTTATGAGGCTATATTATTAGAAGTTGCACCACGGGTCTTCGGCACGTTACTTGATAAAGTAACTGTGAAACCCAAGACTAGGTTCCACGTGTACTGGGTCAGCACTTCGGGTACAGCACTTTCAGCTGCGAGATAATTCACCACTTCCATGGCGCACCAATGCTAGACCATGTCGTTACCCATAAGTCTGCAAAGCCCCCAATTATTCTTTAAGGCATGATGAGGTGCTTCCAGAATACGTGGAAAAAGAATTTAAAGAGTATTTTAAATGTGGCATTCTTGTTCACGGTTTTGCCAGAGCCTATTGTGCAAACTGCCGTGGTGATTTTATTGTGGCCTATAGCTGTAAAAAACGCGGAGTTTGTCCCTCCTGCAACACTAAACACATGATCTTGATCACACTGCATCTTCTTGAGGAGGTTCTCCCCAAATTACCGTTGCGGCAATGGGTGCTGTCCGTGCCAAAATGGCTGCGTTATCACCTCACAAAAGATGCAGCGTTGGCGAGTCAGGTGTTAAGGATCTTCATCGATGAAATTGAAAAGCAACTAAAAAAATCGTGTGATGGGATTACGGAGGATGCCAAATTAGGTGCGTTAAGTTTTATCCAGCGCTTTGGTTCGCGATTAAATTTGCACATCCATTTTCATTGTGTAGTGCTGGATGGTCTGTTTTATTCTGATGAGAAAGGCACCTTGCAGTTTGCAGATGTTTATAACTTAGGCAAAGAAGATTCAGATCAAGTTGAGGCTCGAGTACGCAAACGGGTGTTAAGTTTATTTAAGCGCCGTGCGATATTGACGGAAGAGCAGAGTGAAAATATAAAAAGCTGGAAAGGTAGCGGTGGATTTTCAGTCAATGCTGATGTGCAAATAGAGGGGAGTGATCGCCGAGGTGCAGAAAGGCTGATACGCTATTGTGC
>JBGSSQ010000431.1:0-1820 GCA_041736975.1 Gammaproteobacteria bacterium | reverse complement strand
CATAGCCGGCTTCGCGGGCAAGTACAGCGCTTTGCACATAATCTTTAATAGTGGATTCGATACCGCGCGCACTTAGCGCTTTTGGTGTGAATGGATTGATTGGCGCTTTTTTGCCTGTCGATGAGACCGAAAAGGGGTGGTAGCCATATCTGCCTGCATGCAGTATTTGCATGGCAATTTTGCCGTTAGCATCATGCACGGCTTTAGTAATATGTTTATGTGGTGCTACTTCAATACGCCAAGATAACTTTCCTCCAAAGGGTTTTAGCCATCCACGCACATTGGGCGAGATGCCGCCAGTCACCATTAAACCCACACCACCCTCAGCGCGTTCACGAAAATAAGCTGCTAATTTAGGAAAGTCAGAACGCTTATCTTCTAGGCCGGTATGCATAGAGCCCATTAAGACGCGATTGGGGAGGGTGCAAAAGCCTAAGTCAAGGGTGGAAAACAAGTGCGGAAATTCTATTGTGCTCATATATATGTAGGTTCTACTGGATTAGTTACGGAGTACTTATGTGAAAATTTATTACCATACTATGCAGTATAGTTAATAAATTGGTAAAAAGACGCCATTAATCTACAAGTATGCTAAGAGATTTAATGAGCCATTTTCATACTCGTTCCTTACAGTGACCAGTTCAGATTAATTTCAGGCAGCTTTATGGCGATAATCTTTCTTAAGATAAGCTCCCATGCTCAATAACATCTAAAACTGAAGTTAAGTGAAAAATGATGTGTATGCCAACTAGTTGATCTATTTAATGAAATCTACTGCTTAGAAGTTGAAACACAAGAGGCAGATGAGCGCATTATTGTTTAAACTTGGCAATGAAAAACAAATTGTTTTTGATTTTTGTTACGTTAGATGAAAACTATCTAATTGATATTTATGATATTAACGGAAAGTATCTGCATGGGCTTGGTGCATGTTAATTCGCATATTGATGAATTACACGGTAAAATGTACGACAGAAAGTTGCAATTACCCGTAATAATGAGGAATTTGCAAAAAATACCTATAAACAAATTTATGGAACTTTTTGTAATTTAGCTTGCAATAATCAAATTTAATGTTATGTTATTGTTAACGATTGAGGCAGGAGAACGGTCGTTACCAATTTTGGGATTTATTTTAAACACCTGTTTCGAAGTTTAGTTTGTAACCAACCATAAAAAATGGAGATTAAGATGAAAAAGAATTTACTTGGTTTGGCACTACTCAGCACAATTTGTTTGAGTCAAGTTGCTACTGCACAAGAATATGATAATCGCTGGTATTTGTCTGGTACTGCAGGTGTTTTGTTCACTGACCCAGATCGTGATGTACAAAATGATTACCTTTTAGGTATCGGTGTCGGTAAGCGCTTCAGTCCGAATTGGGCGATTGATCTTGAATATAACTATTCGAATCCAAATTATGTATATGCTCCTAATCTCAATACACCAGCAAATGATTTAGAAATTCAGACTGTTGAGTTTATTGCTCGTTATTACTTCATGAAAGAAGGTCGTTCATGGGCTCCATATTTAGCTGGTGGCGTAGGTTATATTGACCAGTCAATTAACTATACAGATCAAAATGATCAGAACCAAAGCATTAGCGATTCAGGTTTTGATGCTCGTTTCGGCGTTGGTTTAGAAACCAATCGCATGAAGCGTGTTGATTACCGTCTGGAGTTAGGAACAAAATATTCCGATAGCTCTGATTACGGTCGTGTATTCAACGATGCGGGTCAAGGTTTTGAAGTGGAAGGTGATGCTGCATGGGATTTATATGCCACTGCATCTGTATTAGTGAAATTAGGCGATTTGCCAGT
>JBGSSQ010000415.1:0-3368 GCA_041736975.1 Gammaproteobacteria bacterium | reverse complement strand
TTACCTCTGGAACTTCAATGGCTTGACCACGAGTCCCGCTGCCTTTTAGAGAAATTCCAGAACACAGGTAGCGACTTCAAGAAAAAGCAGGGCTTATATCACTTCGTTTCTGCCGGACACTATCCAGAAGCTATTAAGCTTAATGCGCAAGAAATACTTGAGCAGGAATACCAACCTAACGGGCAAACCGATCGTAAACGAAGCTTAACAAATATTTCAAAAACGCCATTGTCCACATCGCCTACCGACCAAAACGGTCAAACTCCCACTAATAAACCAGTCAGCGCCCCCCAACAGTCATTAACCACTGTAGAAACAGATAGCCCCCCCCCCAAAGATGACCGCAACACACCAAGTAAGATCTCCCGAAATGGCCAGGCTTTTTTTGCGCCTTCTACGTCTACAGACAAATCAAATCCAGATGTAATGCGCAATTTGCAATTACAAACAATGCAACTACTGCTTTCTGCGGATAAGCTAAGTGTTGAGGAAAACGTGGTAGCACAGGAGATGGCCAGATCTCTACTTCAGCGAAAAGAATTGGATCCGGAGACTGCGCAGCTTCTTCACGGCCTGCTTGTACAAGCGAATACCGGCCTTAAGAAATAAAGGCCTATTTAAAATGGAGCTGGTGATAGGACTCGAACCTACGACCCGCTGATTACAAATCAGCTGCTCTACCAACTGAGCTACACCAGCACCAAGCCGAGCATTCTAAGCCATATCAACCCACAATGCAATACAGAAACAATTATCAAGCATCTCTACTCGTTCCTGGGCAATACTTCCATCTACTGATACAATCACAGGATCATTGACACGGAACATTAGAGATGAAGAAAATTCTTTTTACTGGTGGCGGCAGTGCAGGACACGTTGTTCCAAACATTGCCCTGATTGAGTATTTAAATCAGCATGGCTGGCAAAGTCACTATATTGGCAGCTACGAGGGGATTGAGAAATCATTGATTGCACCGCTCCACATCCCCTATTACGGCATCAGCTCCGGCAAATTAAGACGCTTCACAACCTGGCGTAACCTTTTAACGCCATTCCAAGTACTACGAGGTATAGCGCAAGCCTGGCACTTACTCGGCAGAATCAAGCCTAATGTCGTGTTTTCTAAAGGTGGATTTGTGGCATTTCCAGTAGTTTTTGCTGCATGGCTTCGCCGCATCCCTGCGATAATCCACGAAGCCGACCTCACGCCCGGACTCGCCAATCGCCTGAGCATACCTTTTGCAAAACACATCTGCGTCAACTTCCCTGGCGCACAACACCATTTCAAAAATCCCAGTAAAGTTATCATCACAGGAATCCCCATTCGTGAAAATCTACTAGCCGGGTCACGAGAACGTGGCCTGGCATTCTTAGCATTTTCCCGTGCCAAACCTGTACTATTAGTTTATGGCGGCAGCCTAGGTGCCCAAAAACTGAATGATGTGACACGTCAATTAGTCCATGAGCTAACCCAACACTTCCAGATCGTTCATGTCTGCGGAGCTAATAAAACCAGCGAAGAGTTTGCTCACTTTAAAGACTACAAACAGTATCCCTATGTGAATGAAGAATTTGGCGATATACTCGCCTGCGCTGATTTGGTTATTTCTCGGGCTGGCGCCAACACAGTCTATGAATTAATTGCACTTAAAAAAGTGCATATTCTTATCCCCTTACCCAAAACAGCAAGCCGTGGCGACCAAATTGAAAATGCACAATACTCTGCAGAAAGCGGCTACAGCACTGTAATAAACGACGAAGATCTAAACTCAAGTTCAATGAAAAAAACAATTGCCCATTGCTGGTCACAGCGAGAACAATTTCAACAAAAACTCTCGGAGTTTAAACTGCCAGACAGCTTCAACATTATATCAAACTTATTGGACACCTACGGAAATACCTCTAACAGGTAATTAATAACTTCACATGATAATATTCAGTATTGCCCCCCGCCATTGTGAGCGAAGCGTGGCAACCCAGAAAGAAATAAATATAGGGAAGCAGTATTGACACAAGGGCTAAGCTATACCGTCTCGCTATAGTCAATTTTTCCTGGGTTGCCACGCTTCGCTCGCAATGACAAGGGGAGCTATTTTAATGATGTCGCCCCGGCACCTACTGAGATACCCAGCTTCAAAGGCAATTGACAAGAAAAAACACTCCCTTTACCAAGAGTACTTTTAACGTCAACGCTACCACCCAGTCGCTCAACGATTTGGCTTACATTGAACAAACCGAGTCCACTACCAGGATATTTACCTGAGTAGTTAGGAGTGAGACGCGTAAATCGTTTAAAAATATCCGCAAACTTATCTTCAGGTATTCCTATACCGGTATCGCTGATGACAAAAGCCACCATAACATTACTCTCATCACGACTGATGAGCTTCACATCCAACGTTACAGAACCTTCATCTGTAAATTTCACTGCATTCCCAACGAGATTGAGTAACACACGACGAATACCACCAAGATCTCCCACCAAATTTTCAGGGATCTGCGCATCGCTGTTGGCAACCCACTTTATTTTTTTTAGCTCTAATCTTGCTCGCATTAATTCAGTAAGATCTTGCAAAAGCCCTTTGATATCAATAGGCTGATCCACTTGTCCCGCCTCGCTACTACTGGCTACAATCTCAATAATCTCATTCATCCAGCTAAGCAAACGTTGAGCAGATTGCCTTATATAGCCTAAAGTTTCCTTTTTAAAGGCATCTTCCTCTTGGGCCTCTAGCAATTCCGAAAACCCTAATATCCCCATAAAAGGCGTTCTAATATCGTGGCTAATATTCATTATGAATTCTGATTTAGCGCGATCTGCGGCTTCTGCTTTTTCTTTGGCGAGACGAAGTTCTTGTTCTAAGCGTTTTTGTTTTGTAATATCCAACGAGATGCCCAACATTCCAATCACTTCATCCCTGTCATTACGAACAGGGGCCTTATTACTGATATAAAAAGCAACCTCACCATTTGCATCATGCCCCTTTTCCTCGATGGTAATTGACTCTCCATTTACCATCACACGTCGGTCAGTTTCATCAATCATGTCGGCAATTTCATTCGGATATAAATCATAAATTGTTTTGCCTACAATCTCGACATTTCCGCCAGAACTTGCAATTTGATTCATACCCGCGTTGCACCCCAAATAGACACCTTGCAAATCTTTCCAATAGATATTTGCAGGAATATTGGCGGTCATTGAATTAAACATGGTGGCAATTTGATCAAAATAGGCCATAGAAGCGATGTAAGAAGATTTTGCTTCTGTTTCTGAAATCAACTGAGACTCTTTTTTATTGACTTCTGTCACATCAATCGCCAACGTTGTCAGTCCAAAAATTTCATTATTTTCATCAAACAAAGGC
>JBGSSQ010000402.1:0-2268 GCA_041736975.1 Gammaproteobacteria bacterium | reverse complement strand
GATGAAACTTATCTTTATCGTATTTTTAGTGTCGCCAGCTGCATATCAAGAGGCTCCTCAGATGGTGCAGACATAATGACGCAAGTCAGTACATTGAAAATGATTGCCAATTATTTTCTTGAGCATTGTAATCAAGGAAAGTTTTCTCCAGATACATCGGCTTCAACGATAGAGTACGATAAGAAAATAGCGGCAGATATATTTTTGACCTGTGTTTTTCAGAAAGTTTCAAAGCAGGTGACGTTAAGTGATTATAATTCAGTTAATAAAGAAAAAGCAGTTGAATGTATTTTTAAAGTTAGAAGTTGCGATGCCGTTGTTCTATTATATAAAAGCACTTTTAATGTCAACATCAACACTCACATTCTCAATGATATGGAGAAGCTAGCGCATAAGGCTTTTATAGTTGGTCATGTGGATTTTTCAAATAACGAAAAAATAACAGATAATATTCACTTTAGAGAGGCTTTAACTTTGGAAGATCGTGAATGTTTGCGTGATGTAAGAAAGAGTGTTGAAAAAGAATATATTTCAAGAATAATGAAGCTGCCTGAAGATGAGAAATTAAAAGCTGTTTTAGATGTTATCAACAAAAATGAGCCAAATGAATTGGCAGGTCGCGAGTCGAAGAAATGTATAACGCCATTTGTTCTGAAAGTTATTTATGAATTACTGCGCAGTAGTGAATTTAAAATATCATCAAAAATGCAGGCAATGCCCCATGCAGCTCTAGAAATCATCAAGGAATCTATTGATGTTCACTTAGAGAAAAATCCCTTGCCACGTAGATCTTCGGTTATCGCTATAGCAGTAGCTCATCTACGTGGTAAAGCACATGAAAGTAAATCTCTAGATCATATCAGAAGTGAGATAAGAGCGATCGTGCAAAAAGATAACGGTCATCACATTTAAAATATGGTGGTTTGTCTTATAGATATTTAGTGTTTTTTGTATCATGGCTAAGTTATCTGAAAATGCTTGCCTCATTTTCAGGGATTCGTTATTCTAACAATTTATGGAGAAAAATCATGACCCGGATTGTTGCTGTTTCAGGGAGTTTACGTAAAGGATCATACAATACTGCGCTTCTATCTGTTGCAAAAGAATTGGTATCCGCTGATGTGGATTTTCAAATTGCCTCTATTGATGGCATCCCTCTCTTTAACGAAGACCTTGAAAAGCAGGGTGCGCCTGCCACAGTGACAGCGCTTAAAGAACAACTCGCTGGTGCTGATGGGATCCTGATTAGCACTCCAGAGTATAATTATAGCATCCCAGGGGTTTTGAAAAATGCGATTGATTGGGTGTCTAGACCCAACGCTGATATTGCAAGGGTCTTCCATAATAAACCTTTTGCCTTAATGGGCGCGACGCCTAGTGGCTTCGGAACACTTAATGCCCAAACAGCATGGCTCCCCATAATTCGCTATTTTAAACTGCGCCCTTGTTTTGCCAATGCACTCTATCTATCAGCTGCCCACGAAAAATTTGATGCAAATTTAAAGGTACAGGATCAAATGACTTTAACAAATTTGGAAAAGTTTCTAACTGATTTTGTGAGATTTATCCAGCAACAGAAACAATAGCTCGGTTTTTTTATCTAAATAGTCACGCGTCATTTTTAACACAGTAATTATTTTATATCCCACCATTTTTCCGGGGGTAGCGCTACGTTGTCTTTTGTCAACCGCTTGTGCTACCTATTCCCTACCTGTGGCTAACTAAAATAAGACTTGCAATGAATGTAATTCTGTGATATCATGGTACTAAGTTATTACATTGTTACATTGCAGAGAGGTAGATTATGGGTCCTGAACATCACCATCGCGCGTCTTTGAGCCGCTTATATGCGGCATTTACGTTAATCCGGACGGTCGATGAAGCTGAACAGTTCTTGAAGGATCTTTGTACTCCTCAAGAGATCAGTGCGATGGCCGACCGGTGGCAGGTAGTGCAACCGATCATGGCTGGAGTTCCGTATCGTCAAATCAACGATGAAACGGGCGTGAGTGTGACCACAGTTGGCCGTGTGGCGCGTTGCATTACCTATGGAACAGGTGGTTATGACCTGATTTGTAGGAGAGAAGCAGAAGCAGATGCAATGCGAACAACGGATCAAAATAGCGATCCAGAAACAGGGGAGGCTGAGTAGCGACTCACTGGCTTTATTATCAGCAGCAGTTCACGGTTAAGGATTAGCTCGCACCAGCAGTGGGTTTCCAGCCGACAGAAAATATAGTTTTCGCAAACTTTCTGCCTCTTAGGGGG
>JBGSSQ010000337.1:0-3694 GCA_041736975.1 Gammaproteobacteria bacterium | reverse complement strand
CCCCTCGGCGGATTGGAGGGGGATCAATACCGTGGCCGACTTTGGCTTGGATGATCCATCCGAATTTCGGGGAAGGGATAGCGTTGAACTTCGAAGGGGTCGGCCAGCAGAGCCGGGTGGAGATCCAGCTCGACGACGTCGGCGCCAAGTGGCTGCGTGTGCCAGATTGGAAGCGCTCTGATTTTTCCACCTTTTGATATAACCAACCCGGCTTAGGCCGGGTTGGTTTTTATATTAGTCATAGCGATAGCCTTAATGACGCGATCGTCAGAATACGCTCTGCTATTAGGACGCACTGCCTTCTCATACCCCCTCTAATTGGTTCGCAAGGCGCATGGCCCCATGTTTCAGGTAAACATCCTTGTTTAATTTGAAAATATCAGAGAGTAATGCATGACACAAAGATACAATGGAAACACATGTACTAACAAAAAGTAGTTGGTCACAGCTTGATAATTCAGAATGAATTGTGTCCTGGGTTGGCGCCTTATTCCATGAGCGTGTAATACGAAACATTTTATCATGCTCGTTGACTGAGTTTTGGTAAGGGTACCAAGCGCCCATAGAGTGAGTGTAGTTCACTTCATTTCTCACTTTAGATAACCAGCTGCCACTGGTTAAAGTATTTCTATGAGACAGTCCTTCTCTTAATTTAAATAAATACTGTATGACTGAATCCCTATCTTTTTTAAGAAAATCAGATGTAGAAACCTTAGTCGCAAGTTTCTCAAGAAGTTCATAAAATATCTTCCATACATCTTGATGGGTGTTGCTTAATTGTTTGCAGTGTGCCTTTGATGTTAATACATCGTAAGTGCACCCGTAATAACCAGTTGAAGCAGTGCAGCCATTTTGAAGAGAGTAGATATTTGCAACATCAGTTACAGCTTTTGCTTCATTTGAATCAAATTGACTGCAGCTTATGCCAAAAATTCTTAAAATTGCTTGCATAGCAAAATATGAACTATAGTACGAGCGAATTACTAGCCATCCGATAGACTTTGGCAATCCATTATCGGGGGTAATTCCATGTATACTTTCAAATGCGGATGCAGCCATCCGGTTTATATCAAAAGCATACGGAAGTAGTATTTCATCATGACTATAAACGTCTAAAGTGAACTCTTTACTTTTGAATGGTAAGCTCATTCTATAGCTTTTTTTGGCTATCCAACCACGATACGTTAATTGAGGAATAGCCTCAATGCCTGTTAAACCAGGCATTATATGGGCTCGAAGAACATCGATTGCTATAGACATGTTACAGAGTGAAGCTACTGTTCATAGAGTTAGAAAGATGATTGGCCAGTGTTTTATATGAATTACCCGGTTTTTTTATTTTTTGGAGGCTGATTTTGTTAAACATGTCAGACATAACAGCATCATAATTATCGACAGAATAATCAGAGCCAAACCTATCTTTTACTTTTGAGGCAACCTCAGGGAACACAGAGAATAGAGCTCTGAATACTATCGAATTACAAATTTGATCTTCAAGATCGTTTTCTTTAAAAAATCCATATATGAATGCTTTTAGATAGCAATTTAGAATCGCATATAATTCATCGGTATCTCTATCACCAAAGAATTGAGCTACAGGTGATATTGAACTATTGAATGTAACTCGACTTATTTTGCTTTTTGATTTAGCTGCTGGACTTAGCTTTCCAATAAGTGCGCTATTCGGGTCACTATGGAATGTATCAAAAATATCTCGCATCAACCCCTCTGTTGAGTTTTCGTACTCGGCCATTCGTTTAATATCTAGTAATAGTTCAGATGGAACACCTTTTTGTTTAGAGTTAATATCGATAAATAGTCTAGATTCTTCCTTTCTTGACAAGCCTACATAGATAATGACGGGTACTCTAAGTGTGGATTTAGCTTTAGAAAAGCCATACACACGATGTTGACCATCTAATATTAGAAAAGCTCTTGGATCAGGTAAAAACTCTATTGTTCTACCTTTTCCTATAATTTCAACACCAGCAACATCTTGAGCTGACAATATGATGGCCGATGGAATGGTCCCTTGTTCATTGTCAATGTAATTCGCAATTTCCAGCGCTCGTTTTTCATCTAAAGTCCGTTGAAATCCTGCGACAGGATCTTCATCACGGCTTGAAACAAAACAACACTTAGACAAAACATCCGTCGGCATCGTAAGTGAATAAAATTTAGTTTTATTCTGAATTACATTACTTGCTGTATATCGGACTCTTTCCAAGTTATTCACACTAACACTCCTTTTCTAGCTATATTTCATACTGAAAATTGAAATTCATCATAATATAGTGGTTTCGATTAGGGAACTGGCAAATCCGGTGCCCCACCTTGCTGAAGTAACGGGCTTCTATCCGCTTATTTAACCAACTTGCTATCCATCACCCCTTGCTTGCCTTCCTCTTCACTGACCTGACTCAGCTTGGAGCGGGCCATCAGCAGGCCCATCTTGACCTCCTGCCAGACGTAGTAGTTTTTACCCGCCTCGGTGCTGAGGGTCAGGGTGGCATCGTTCTCCGACTTGGAGGTGATGGTGTGGCTGCCCGGCGTCACCTGCTTGAGGATATAGCTGTGGGCTACGGTATCGCCGACCGACATGCCATCCACCAGCAGCGGCATTTTCACGGCCGTGCCGAAGGTCTCGTTGCGATAGATATAGAGGTTGGCCGCATCCTTGGGGGGAACAAACTGCTTGGCCTGAGCGTCAGCGGTAGCATCGGCCATGGGGACGGAAGCACAACCGGAAAGCAGCGCCGCCGACAGCAGGGCGGCACTCATCATTATTTGCCTGAACATAGTGTTTTTTGAGTGGGTTAACTGGATTTAAAGGTTCGCATGGGGCTTGGTTGCCGGGCAACCACTCAAACCGCAGCCGGTGTGACGAGATTCAATATTCCAACAATTAACCGATATGGTGCGGCACTTTGACGGTGCTGCGAACCGCGGCATACTGCCCCGTCAAAGATGGGAGTCATTAATGTCTAAATGGATACCGACACTGCGCCGGATGGGGCGGTGGTTTTTGCGAAAAACGGCGCTGGCGCTGCTGACCAGCCTGCTGTTTATGATCTCGTTTACCCTGTTTCAATACGCATCCTGGTGGCCTGCACTGACCGAGGATACGTCCCTCGAATGGAGCGGCCTCTCTTCAGGGCATACCTTTGCCGAGCTGGCCCCGACCATGCTGGAGTTCAGCGTTGTACTCGCTGGTGCTTTCTTGCCCCTGTTTTTGCTGACACCACGCCAGCTGTTGCTGCCGCTTTTTGCCGGACTCTGGTTGTGGCAAACCTATGACCTCGCCTTTATGACGGCAACCGCTTCGACCTGGCTGCCGCACGAGATCATCTGGACCTTTATCCTGCCCCACACCCACTGGTTGCTGCTCACGCTGCTGCCGTCTCTGCTGCTGATCCGCCATCTCGGTAAACGGCTATTTGCCAAGACACCAATAGGTGTCGTAGGTTCGATTAGCGAAGCGTAATCGGACGATCGCGTAATCGGCGCTTGCGACGGGCAAATCCTTTCAAAGGGTTACTCCAATCCCTCCAACTGCCCATTCGCTGACCCGCACCAATCCAGCGGATAGACGCTACTCGCCACATAACGATGGAAGGTGGAATACGGCCAATCGGCCACCCGCGTGACATGACCATGCTTGAGCGGGTTGATATGGACGTAATCCATATGGTGG
>JBGSSQ010000367.1:0-2708 GCA_041736975.1 Gammaproteobacteria bacterium | reverse complement strand
GGGCATCAGGGAGCTCTGCGTTCTGCATTCTTATCCAGGTCAGGATTGTCCAAAGAGCAATTTGTAGGAACTGGAACAGTCATCGCGACGATGATCGATATTGCCAGAATGAGTGTTTATTCAAGAAACTTTTCATCTGATCATATAACCAATAATTTGCCATTGCTGGGCCTAACAACTTTATTCGCATTTGCAGGAGCCTATTTTGGAAACAAGCTACTTAAAAAAGTTACAATGAAAGGGGTTCAGGCTTTTGTCTCAATCTCTCTTTTCATATTGGCCATCTCGTTGAGTGCTGGTCTCATTTAGAATCGAAAAAAAATCAAATACGTTATTTTGGCGTTGGTCTGAGAATGGGAAGGACAAGCATGGCATTTCTTGAGGATTAAACCCATACTCATCCTATCCTTAAGTTTAAAGCGTCTTTTTTATCAATTAAATCGCCATTTACATACCGATGGATAAGGCTTCCTATCAGCGTTTGATAAGGTAATCCCTGCCTTTCGGCTTCATTTTTTAAATCACTCAGATCATTGGCCTCAAGGCGCAATGTAACCGAAATCTTATTGGCATCAGTGATGACTTTGGCTTTGCCAGGTCTTTTTTTGAGCTTATTAAGGTCATAGTTGTCTCTCATAATCTCTCCTTTCTTCAGCAGTTGCTTTTCTCGCTGATATAATTCGTATTATTTCACCTTGTTCTCTCTCGCAGAAAACAACAAAGATTGTGCCTCTATTGGGGTTAGAGCCTACTCTGATAAATCGATCTTCCATTTCCGAACTGTCAGGATCAAAAAATTCGAGTGCACGAAGATCGGTCCAAATAACTTGGGCTTCTTCAAAGGAGATCCCATGTTTAACGATATTGCTTTTATTTTTTGACTCATCCCATTCGAACATAGAAAGATTATTTCACATTGTACATACAATGTCAACGTGGCTTTAGAAGCCCGTATTAATTAAAGAATTTAAATCCCTAAGTAATTCCCGACATAGACTTGGCGTTGGTAAGAGAAGGGGCTATTTGAACTAAATTAAAAGTCTTTCTGAATGTGTTGGCTTGAAATAAGGTCAGCTTTGGAATTGAGGGCACTGCTAATCTTACTTAAAGCAGTCATTGCTTCCTGTAGTGAAAAATAGGCGTTTATTCTTGAATGTGGGCCTGTAGAAGGCCATTCACCTTCACCGATAAGCAAATAGCCAGCAGGGTACAATGAAATATAAATGTCAGTATCATTGGGGCGATGATCTGAATCAATGAAGTAAATAAAGTAATAAGGATTTTGAGCCATTTTACCTCCTATGATTTAAGCAGCTGGTCTTCCGCAATGATGCTCGATAGCTTTGTATAAATCAGCTAAATCCATTGGTTTTCGCAATTGCTGAACCGACTTAACCAAACTTTTATCATCAAAATGAGCTAAGTTCGCTGAAGCTACGATAATGGGAATCTCGCCAAATTCATCTCTATATTCTGTCTCAATACTTTTAAGGAAATCTGGCCCATTCATCACTGGCATAGATAAATCTAGCAAAATACATCCCGGCAGTTGATCTTTTGGAAATCTCTTAAGGACATCCAAAGCATCTTTTCCATTGATAGCGGTGTGTACTTGGTACCCCACTGACTCAAGAGCCTCAGACAGAGTATTTCTAATGTCTTGGTCATCATCGACGATCAGAACAGATCTGCATTCCATTTCTTCCATATTAAAAATTCTAACGGCCCTAGACGTTGAAAGACAAATTTGGGCTGTTCTCCACGCTATTTTTTTAAAAATACTGTCATTTTAGCATCTTACCGCCATACATGGCGGTGTCAACCATGGCGGTGAAAATTAACATGATTTGATGACTAAGAATGAGGAGCTAAAGAGGCTCGGACGAAATATAGCGAAATGGAGAAGCAAAAAAAATTTCTCTCAAGATGCTTTGGCACTTGAAGCAGAGGTGGGTCGCCGCACCATACATCGGATTGAGGTGGGTGCTACTGATGCCAAATTTTCAACGCTTTCTAAAATTGCTAGGACTTTAGAAATTAAAGTCAGAGACCTCGTAGATTTTCAATAAACATCATTTAACAACTGTCTTGAAAGGTCTGTCAGTTCGCATGAGAGTTTAGCCAACTCAGTATCTTGATATGGTTGTGAGAGAAAATAAATATTAGATTCATTCTTGTTCAGTTCGCTGGCAATGTTCGTGATAACCAGAACAGGAGCGACTTTTAAAAGTGGTATTGATCTGATCCCTTTAATCACAAGCTGAAAATTTAAACGTAGCGGGCCGACCAGAAGTACAAAAGTGACAGGCTCATTTATCTTCAAATTTGTTGAATACCCTTCCTGAACTTTGAAGTTATTATTTTCTAGGACCCACTTCTCCCGGATTGGTGCCTTCATATCACTTATAAGAAGAACTCTATTAGCAGGGTTATTACTCACCAGTTAACGCGACAGGTCTTTTCATGTCGATCCTAGATGTGCTTAAAGTAAAAGTTAAACCACAATTTAGTGGTAAAACAAAAGGATCGGATATTGAATTGAACAAAGGTGAGTAAGAGATGGCTTTCTTATCTCATCTTACAGCTACAGAAGATTTTTCACAATCGATTTATCTAAATGAAACGACTAATTGCGCGCCTATTTGACGTTATTGAATTCTTACGTTCAAAAAGGAGAACCTCGTATGGGAGAGGTAAAAGAAGCACCC
>JBGSSQ010000244.1:0-5440 GCA_041736975.1 Gammaproteobacteria bacterium | reverse complement strand
TGCTTTTGGATGGCCTCGCCTATATCGCCGAGCATAACCCCAGGTTTTACCATGGCTATACCCAAATAGAGGCATTCTTGTGTGACGGTCACCAAACGTTTACCCAGTACAGACGGTTCACCAATAAAAAACATTTTACTGGTATCGCCATGGTAACCATCTTTACGCACGATCACGTCAATATTGAGTATATCGCCTTTCTTAAGTTCGCGAGGGCCAGGGATCCCGTGGCAGATAACATGATTGACAGAGGTACAGACAGATTTTGGGAAGCCTTTGTAGTTAAGAGAAGCCGGGTAGGCATCCTGGATGTTGACGATGTAATCATGGCATATCTGATCCAATGCCTCGGTAGTAATCCCGGGTACCACGTGAGGGGTGATCATTTCAAGCACCTCGGCGGCTAAACGCCCCGCGATACGCATTTTCTCGATTTCATCTGCCGATTTGATATGAATTGCCATTTTAGTACCACGCAACGTTGTTGTTTCAGATCATCTATGGTATAAAGCTTACGCGTTTTACGCAAACACTATTTACGTAGTTCGTCGATAACAGGCTACTAAATAAATTCACACACTTGTCGGCACATAGTCTAGGGTGCTGGGATAGCGCTTGATCCTTGGGTCAAAGCTGTTTTGGTTAGGCTATGCATTCAGCAGATTAGCTGATTTTACTGGCTGGGAGGATTCGAATATAATTCGAGCCACCCGTCGTAATTCTGGGCAAGTGGAGGCTTAACCCTATATGAGGTATTATTATGTCTACTGTTACTATGCGAGATCTTCTCGAGGCTGGCGTGCATTTTGGCCACCAAACCCGATATTGGAACCCCAAAATGGCTCCATACATCTTTGGCACACGTCTTAATGTTCATATTCTAGATCTTGAAAAAACCCTTCCCATGCTAAAAGACGCTTTGAATTTTGTGTCAAGCTTAGCCTCTAAAAAAGGCAAGATTATGTTCGTAGGCACCAAGGATGTGGCATCCAGCATTATAAGAGAGCATGCCATACGCTGTGGAATGCCTTACGTTGACCACCGTTGGTTAGGCGGCATGTTAACAAACTATAAAACCATTCGACAATCAGTTCGTCGACTTCGTGACCTAGAAAAGCTATCTGAAAGCGCGCGTTTCCAAGGTTTTACTAAAAAAGAACGCCTTAAATTAACCCGCGAACACGCTAAACTGGAACAAAGTTTAGGTGGAATTAAAGACATGGCTGGATTGCCCGATGCACTTTTTATCGTTGATGTGGGTAATGAGAAGATTGCTGTAGAAGAAGCAGTAAATTTGAGTATACCAGTTATTGGCATTGTTGATAGCAACAATTCGCCGGATCAAATTGATTATATCATCCCTGGTAATGACGATTCTATTCGATCTATAGAAGTATACTGTCGTCATTTTGCTGATGTGATCATCACTGCTCGCGAGCGTCTAGCTGCAGCAGAGCCTAAGCAAGCTGAGAAGCCTAAGCCAGAAGTCAAGAAAAAAGAAGAAGCAGCAGTGCGCAAAGTGGTCACCAAAAAGCGTGATGAACCTTCTGCCGGTGATGGTTCAGCAAAGAACGCAGCAGTGAAAAAAGTCGAGCCTAAAACTGAGACGTCAGCTGCTGACGAAGCTAAACCTGCTGTAAAGAAAACAACCATCATCAAGAAAACGGTTGCTAAAGGAACCACCGAAAAAGTGACGGCTTCAGGAAAGTCAGCAGAGCCAAAATCCCCTATCTCAAAAGAAAGCAGCTCTAAATCTGTTGATGAGATCAATACTAACAATTCTGGAGAGTAGTATGAGCATAACAGCAACACAAGTAAGAGAATTGCGAGAGCGAACTGGCGCAGGAATGATGGAGTGTAAAAAAGCGCTTGTTGACTCTAATGGTGATATTGAAGCAGCCATTGAAGCGATGCGTAAAGCTGGAGCCACTAAGGCTGACAAGAAAGCTGGACGTATAGCTGCTGAAGGCGCTATCGTGATTAAATTGAGTGGCGATGCTAAAAGTGCGATAATTGTTGAAACCAACTGTGAAACCGATTTTGTGGGCCGCGATGAAAACTTCTTGAAGTTTGCCAATACGCTGGCCCAACAAGCTCTGGATGCCAATGAGACGAATATTGAAGCGATTGGCTCATTACCTATCGCAAAAGATAGTGATGTAACAGTAGAACAATCTCGGCAGGCATTAGTCGCGAAAATTGGTGAAAACATCCAAATTCGGCGCGTCAAAATATTGACATCTGATGTGCCTATGACAGAGTATTTGCATGGCAGCAAGATTGGTGTTTTGGTTAAACTAGACATCGATAACACTGAATTAGGCAAAGATATCGCCATGCACATTGCAGCTTCACGCCCTGATGCAATTTCACCTGATGAAATCCCAGCAGAGTTAGTCGCTAAAGAACGTGAGATTTTTGTTGCCCAAGCCGCGGAAAGTGGCAAACCTGCAGAAATCATAGCTAAAATGGTTGAAGGGCGAATTGCTAAATTTTTAAATGAAGTTAGCTTACTCGGACAGCCGTTTGTTAAAGATCCTTCAATATCTGTAGGTGAGCTAGCCAACAAAGCCAAAGCAAAAGTACTTGCCTTTGAGCGCTTTGAAGTAGGTGAAGGCATCGAAAAACGTGAAGATAATTTTGCTGCAGAAGTTATGGCCCAAGTTCAGGGGAACGGCTAATGACTGAAAAGCCCTTGTACCACAGAGTTTTATTAAAGCTCAGCGGTGAGGCATTAATGGGCAACAGTAATTTTGGTATAGACCCGGCTGTGATGCATCGTTTGGCACAAGAAGTTAAAGATGTTGTCAGCATGGGTGTGCAGGTTGGAATTGTGATTGGTGGTGGTAATTTATTTCGAGGCGCGGCTCTTTCAAAAGCTGGCCTCGATCGCATCTCTGGTGATTATATGGGCATGCTAGCCACATTGATGAATGCATTAGCTATGCGTGATGTTTTTGAAAGTATCCAATTAGATACCCGGGTACTATCAGCAATTCCGATGACTGGCATTGTGGACCATTACGATCGTCGTAAAGCCATTCATCACCTGACCCGTGGACGAGTAGTGATATTTGCCGCAGGAACCGGAAACCCCATGGTAACCACAGATTCAGCTGCCAGTTTGCGCGGCGTTGAAATTGGTGCTGATGTTATCTTAAAAGCGACAAATGTTGATGGCGTTTATTCTGCTGACCCTATGCACGATAAAAACGCTACATTATACCAGCGAATTACTTATCGTGAAGCACTGGCCAAAGAACTTCGTGTGATGGACTTAGCCGCTTTTTGTCAATGCCGAGATCAAAATATTCCATTGCGTGTATTTAATATAACCGTCCCTGGCAATATTAAAAACGTCATGGTTTCTGAGAGCTTAGGAACACTGGTTGAACGAGGAGAGGAGTAATGGTAACCACTTTAGTAAGCGACATTGAGCAACGCATGCATAAATGCATTGATGCGTTAAAAACTGAATTAAGTCGTGTACGCACCGGACGAGCCAACACCAGCATTATTGAGCATGTGAAAGTGCCTTACTATGGCAATGATACGCCTTTGTCACAGGTGGCAAACATAGCGGTAGAAGATGCACGCACACTTTCAGTGACGCCTTGGGAAAAAAACATGGTGCCAGTCGTTGAGAAAGCCATTTTGAATGCTGATCTTGGGCTCAATCCTCTCACTGCAGGCTCAGTAATTCGTGTGCCATTACCTCAGCTTACTGAGCAACGACGTAAAGATTTAATTCGCGGTATTCGTGATGAAGGTGAGAAGTCCAAAGTCGCTGTACGTAATATACGCCGTGATGCAAATAATAGTATTAAAGAATCACTGAAAGCTAAAACCATCTCAGAAGATGATGAGCGCCGTTTAGAAGCTGACATTCAAAAAGTCACAGACAAAGTTATCGCCGATATTGATAAGGTGATAGTGACCAAAGAAGCTGACTTAATGGAGATTTAAGTGGCTATTCCTTCAAAAAGCGAACTGCCCGCAGGAAAACCAAAGCATATTGCTATCGTGATGGATGGTAATGGGCGATGGGCTCTACAACAACAGCAGCCGCGAATGGCAGGTCACGAAGCCGGGGCTAAATCAGTTAAGCGCGTTGTTGAACACTGCTCCAAACTTGATATTGAAGTGCTAACACTCTTTGCTTTTAGTCGTGAAAATTGGGGGCGACCAGACTCGGAAGTTACGGCTCTCATGCGACTTTTTTTGCATACACTCAGTACTGAAACTGAGAAATTGCACCAGAACAATATTCAAATACGTTTTATCGGCGATAGAAAAGCGTTTTCAGTGGAGCTGCAGAATGAGATGCGTCAGGCAGAGCGAATGACAAAAGACAATGAGGGATTAACACTTGTCATTGCCGTTAATTATAGTGGTCGCTGGGACATTGCCAATGCAGCGCTCAAATACTCAAAAGAAATATTAACCAACGACGCAGAGCTGACTAAGGTGGATGAAGAAGGTTTTTCTGCCTACTTAGCGATGGCTGATTTACCCGAACCAGATCTGTTAATTCGCACGAGTGGTGAGATTCGTATTAGTAATTTTCTGTTGTGGCAAATTGCTTATGCTGAATTGTATTTTACTGATGTGTTGTGGCCTGATTTTGATACACAAGAATTAGACAAAGCCATAATCGAATTTGCTTCCAGAAAACGTCGTTTTGGTTTAACCAACGAACAAATGAGACACGCTGAGTTATGCTAAAGCGATTGATCACAGCAGGCATATTATTACCGCTAGTGATATTCGCGATATTTAAACTGCCTGCAGTGCCATTTACCGCTATCAGTGCTAGTCTGTTGATTTTAGGCAGCTGGGAGTGGTCACGACTCGCTGGTTGGGAATCTATTTTTAGCCGTTTAATGTATGTTGTCGTTTTTGTTCTAATTGAGTCAATGATTTTTCAGCCGATGTTAGCCGGTTGGATTACTCCTTTAATCTATCGCTTTAGCCTGCTTTTCTGGCCTATTATGCTACTGTTAGTCATGACCTATCCTAAGACAGAAGCTTATTGGGGAAATAGTCGTTTTCTTCGAAGTTTGATGGGCTATTTAGCGTTGACCCCCTGTTATTTTGTACTCATTAAATTTGCTAATGAACAATTTCCACGTGATATGCTGTTGATCTGTCTGATCTTTATTTGGGGAGCGGATTCAGTTGCTTACTTTGTGGGAAAAAAATGGGGTAAAACCCCGCTAATTCTGGCTGTAAGTCCAAAAAAGACTATTGCGGGATTGGTCGGCGCCATCCTTGCCGGTAGTGTCTTTGGATTGCTGGTGTTTTTATTATCTGAATCCACACTGTTATGTAGTAATGGTAGTTGCAAATTAGCTTACTTTTATTTTGGCGGTGCAGTGGAAAGCTTTATTCAAATCATGAATATCGCTGTTTGGACTGTTTTAGCTTCTGTTTTAGGCGA
>JBGSSQ010000365.1:0-6689 GCA_041736975.1 Gammaproteobacteria bacterium | reverse complement strand
AACCCACGTCACCCAGGCTTGAATACCCACAAATACAAATCTCTTCAGGGTGAGAATGGAGAAGAAATATTTGAAGCCTATGCGGAAAACAAAACACCTGGTGCATATCGAATTTTCTGGCATTATGGCCCCGGCAAAAAGGAGATCTCAATCATTGCCATTACTCCACATCCATAATGCCCCCACATTAGATCAGCCCTAAAAAGGCACCTATTCAACAGATGAGATTAATGCTGAGATAAAAAAAGGGGGGTAAGAACAAGTTCCTACCCCCCAGTTCAGGCACTCCTTGCCCGAAAAACACATGTCCACCTAACGATCCGTTGTTTATCCTTCCTTGCTTGTCTCTTTATTCCACCCTATTGATAGCAGGTGCAACCGTGACACCCCAAGCAAGGCATTGCTACCTTGTTGCGGAAACTCCTTGTTTTCATCATCCGATGATTCCGCGACAGTTCATCCTTTAACTCAGTCTTTAATTTACTTTAGTTTGAGACTCACACAAGGCTTATAGTCAACTAAACAAGACCCTTTTCATATCAAAAAACAAATCAGATCTTAAAATAGCGCTTTAAATCAACTCATTAGATTTTTTTCACTCTATGAAGGCGTTCACATTAGCGCGAATGGCTGACAAGACCTTGAGATATTTCTTACATGCTGTCCAAACTAAAACCCACTCTCTTAAGATTTTGTTAATATTCAGATGTTAGATTAAACATAAAAAGTTTGAAAAATATGGCGCCCACTAGGGCGTCATATCTCCCCAACAGACTTGAATTTTCGCTAATGCAACTACCGCAGCCGTTTCGGTACGCAAGATTCGGGGCCCCAGAGAGAAAGATTCGAACTGCTGATCTGTTGCAGAATTCACCTCAGCGTCACTAAATCCACCTTCAGCACCTACCAGTAGTGCAATAGTGTCGGATTGAGCAATCAGTCTCTTGTCATTTTGACTTGCTAGACCTGGATGACAAATCAATCGATGGGTTTCCGTGCGCGCCACAATCCATTCAGGGTAATTCATCGGCGGGTTTATTTTAGGGATATCATTTCGCCCAGATTGCTCACAAGCGCTATAAATTATTTTTTGCCAGTGATCCAAACGCTTTTGCGCACGATCTTCCACTAATTTAACGCCGCAACGCTCAGTAAATAAAGGTGTGATCTCCGCAACGCCTAACTCAACGGCTTTTTGCACCACGTAATCCATCTTTTCACCACGTGAAATCCCCTGCCCTAAATGAATTGGCAAGGCTGAGGCTACTGAGCGGTCAATAAATGCTTCTATAACAGCACTCAACTGCTTCTTATTGAGTCGCAGACGTGCTCTATACTCACCACCTTGGCCATTAAATAGCACGATAAGCACACCATCTCTCAACCTGAGCACTTGTGACACATAATGGGCAGCTTCTTTAGGAAAGACGATCTCTTCCCCCACTACGAGCACATGGTCTATGTAAATTCTTGATAATCGCATACTATTTTATCCACAATCCTTGACGATAAGCCTTTGTCTGGTAATATTACCCTCTTTTGTAACTTAGTGAAACTCATGCATCAAATCAAAACCAAACTTATGGAAGTGTCGGCCGCCCACAGACTGATCAAAAACTATCAGGGAAAGTGCCGTAATTTGCATGGCCACAATTATGTCATATTCCTCACCTTCAATTGCAACACGCTGGACGAAAATGACTTCGTCATCGATTTTTCTTTAGTAAAAAAGCATTGCAATGCCTGGCTTGAAAATCACTGGGATCACTCTATTATTGTTAGCAGTGATGACCAAGCTTTATTAGACTTTGCCATTAAAGAAAAACAGAAACATTATGTCATACCAGACGGCAAAAACACCACCGTTGAAGTATTATGCCAACATCTTTACGAGCAACTTTCTGAGCAAGTAATATACACCCTGCAATCTTGTGCTCAAACAGTCACATTATCGCATGTTGAAATTTGGGAAACACCTACGGCCCTGGCTCATTATCAACCCTAATTATCTGCTTTAAGGATACTATCTATTAGACGTTCGATTCGATCGTAATGATAGTCTGGATTTTTCATTGCCTGCTCGGTCATTGCCCGTACTTGCTCATCGCTAAAATCATAATACTCGACCAACACTTGTGATATGGGTTTAAATTGGCGGACCACATCGCGCTTCCAAGACTGGCTGGATAATTTTTTACTCAGTGTGCGCCCATAAACTGACGCTGCAAAATTCGGAAAGCTGTAAAGAGCACACTTTGAGAGCGCAAAAGACGGGAGTAGTGATTGCAGTGGAACGCAACCGATTCGTTGGGACATTTTGTGGAAATTTCTATCTGTTAAATTCTGACTTGAGAGGCTAATAAAGTTAGGGATACCAATGGCTGTTTCCACAACACTATAATTAAAACGTTGCTGTGGTGTTGAAAGTTGCTGACGATATTGATGAATAGCAATGGCATCCTGCAAAGCGACTTCAGCACGATTCTTATCCATTTGCTGAGATAAAACCAAAGCATTATCTTCAAGATAAAATAATTTTAATAACTTAGCCTCTTTAAAACCATTGAGCTTCAAATTAAAATCATTTAACGCTGACAGATCGACTTCTGCTGTCTTAATCATATACTCTATTGCCCTGGCAGCAATAAATTTGTTGAGGACAGTGGGATCACTCGCCCACATTTTGCTATCTACGATTTTGACAAAGCAACGCCGACCGTCAATATCCCAATACTGGTCATCACTATCAATTTCCAAGCCTAAAGGATTCTCACCATCAAGATAATAAATCGGATAGGGTAAAGCACTGACTTTTCTCGATCGCAGATGACTTGATTTAATATTTATAGCATAGGTATTCGCTATGGTCTGTTCAGCAAAAAATGCTTGATCCTTATCTGTAAAGGCTATTATTGCTGGGGTCTTTGCAGGATGAAATCCTGGCCATACTGCATTTTGATGTCGTTCAGCGTAATCTATTTGAGCTGCAATACTCTTAACAAAACTGATTTCTTTTGAATCTGCTGCCACAATAATTTGGGCCACCAGTAGTAATAAAATACCGGTAGTTACTCTTAAAAACCCCATGATTTATCCTCTCTTATATCATTATAAATTTGTACATCGCGTATCGGGTTTAACGCCAACTTCTTTAAATGCACGTTTGACAGCAGCCACATCGTAATGTAAGTCTTTTGCCGCCTTAACGACACAGGCAGCACCATCAGCGAATGCTGTAGTGGGCGTCCAATAACTGGCATTAGCCTGCACCATAACCTCGAAAGCCTTGCGGGTATCCCAACCTGGCGAGGTGCTCAACAAATAAAAGGCGCGATTATAAACACCACTACTATAATGCACGTCTAAACCATCAAAATATTGCTTGGCATTATCGATTGAACAATGGGTTCCAGGGATTTTTCCAAAACAATCTTTACTGGGAACATCCATATAACGCAACGATTCATCATCAAGCTTGAAAATCTCGGCGCCCAGCCTCCAGTCATTTTCATTATAAGCATAAAACTCAGCCGCCTTCGCTGCCATGTCTGAAAAGGCTTCATTCATACCACCCGACTGCCCCACATAAATTAAACCTGAATGCTGCTCAGTAAACCCGTGGCTCACTTCATGAGCACCCATACTTAGAGACGTAAAGGGATATAAATTGATGCCATCAGCAAAATGCATAACGCCCGCAGACCAAAAAGCGCCGTCGCCATTTTCGTGAACAACCATGTGTAATTGCATCTCAGAGCCATCCTCATGCACTAAAACTGGCATGCCATACCATTCTTTATAAAAATGCGTCAACAGATTTGCAATAAACATGGCGTCGTTTGCTGGAGAATATCCTTGGTTTATGGAATCAAAGTCTCCCGACCAGTAAAGGTTATTATGTTCACGACTTTTCTTTTTACAGGGATAATGCATCACCCCCTGCGTTACAGCATGAGTCACTTTGATCGCATTATTTTCTAGATAACATTCTCTTGCAGCATCACGCCTAACCTCAAATGAAGACAAGGACCCAGGCAAACCATCATAGCTGAGCTTACCTATTCTCGGATTTCCACCAAACCCACCACCCTGCACGAATGCATCTGCTTCCGCCGCTGTCTTAATATCATCCCATTGTTGGTATATTTTTAAACTCAGCGCATCAATAATATAGGTTGGCTTTGCTGGTAAGCGCCCCACCATCCCCGCAGGAATATCAATATTGATTTTGTAAGCCCAATGCGCTGTATTATTCTGGTCAACAAAAATAAGTAATTGGCTTGTTGTATTGTTTAAATTGATGTCTAGAGTCTCAGTAAAAGCAGCCTTATAAACATCTATAGCAAACTGTGTCACATGATCAGCTTGTGCCCCTTTTAAAACGTTATCAGACGCTTTATCAAGGTCAGTTTCCAAATTCTGGTAAAGCTGGCCATTCATACTTTTGATTTGATTGCTGACGGTTAATAACTGGGAAAGAGAACGATGATTATTTTTTGCATCCGCCACATGAATAACAGCATGCGCATTCCAGATCGAGTAACCTCTATAATACTCTTGCATACGCACATGCTGTGTATGATTAAAATCTGTAAATCGACTCACTTCCCTCATCTCTACAGAGGGAACACCGCGGGCATGGGGTGCCGCCACAAATGAGGTTAGCACTGCACTTTTTTGATTTTTCAAATCGACTAACTGCGCCGAATAACTCGCAGTGCTCACCAAGAGTGCCGCCGTCAAAATAGGCAGATTCTTGTATATTCTCATGATTTCCTCCATAATTTAAGGTGAAGAGCAATGGTGCAACATACGTTCATTCAACACAAGTTTTAGCATTTGCCAAAATCCATTATCAATGGCTATTGAACCATATTGGCCACCTACATCATCCCTAGCACCTTTGCAGGGAGCTTCGTAGCGAACCTTCAAAAGGCCCAGCAAGCAGGGCAGGGGAGTAGCCATGCATATCGGCCTCTGCAAAAAGTGGGGCCATAAAATGTATCTTAATAACATTAAGTGATACCACAAAATGTACTGAGATGACATTTTATGGTTGCACTAAATGAGCCCATGCTCCACGGATGGGCAGACTAGCTTTACAGCGACTATGTGATTGTAAAGGTAACCAAAAACATAAAGCCCTTATCGTTAAGGGCGCGCGACAAGAAAAACGCACTTCGCACAGGTAGTCACATTGCACATTATGGGAAACGTATTCTCTAGGGCTTAGGATCTAGATTCGGGTACAACCACCATTTAAACAGCTTAGTAACAAACGGCATCCATAAGTAGGTCATTATCAATACAATCCATGGGGTTGTCGCCAGAACACGCGGCACAAGTGGTAACATCATCAAATATGACCCAAAAATATAATTGAAGATGATAAGCAGAGGGGTGATCGCTATCCAGGTGACCACCGCCATTTTGTGCCTAGGTGGCGGGGTAAAAGTTTGGCGCCCTGGTATAGTAAACCATGTTTCCAAACCAGTAATCACCTGCAAAGCGGTAGGCGTTTCAATAATCTGATCGATTTTCTCAACTAGACGCAAACGCTCTTCTGAGTTTAACCAAGCGTCAAGATTTTTTTGTGTATCAAAACGAAACAGAACACGATAATGGTGATCTTCCTCGGTTTTAGGCTTAATAACCTGCGTATCTAAATACCCAGGATAATGACGAATCGCTTCGACTATCTCATCTAAATATTTTTCGAATGCTTGCTTATTGCCGGGACAAATAGTCCGATCAGCAATAACTGAAATAGGTTGTTCTACCATATAAGTCTACTCTTGTGACGTTGGTGGAAAGTATAGGCCATTTTAAGCTTTGAGGCAATTAACAACGATTGGATTACCGTTTAGAATTATCATATTTTAAGCTATACTATAGTCAACTTTTTATTTAACTTGCAGGTTGAAAAATGGATATAAAGCCTACCAAAATGCTGAGCAAAGTGCCTGAAGCCACCTTGATGTTCTGGATCATTAAGATTTTTGCCACCACCCTTGGTGAAACGGGTGGCGACGCTCTTTCCATGTCACTCGGATTTGGCTATCTTCTGAGCACTAGTATTTTCGCTGTATTATTCTGCGCTGCAGTGATTGTACAAATCAGCGCAAAACGTTTTCACCCTATCATTTACTGGATCACTATTATATCTTCAACAACCCTTGGCACAACGATGGCTGATTTCGCTGATCGATCTTTAGGCATCGGCTATGCAGGAGGATCAACAGTTTTACTGATATTACTTTGCTCTTCACTTTTCATATGGTATCGATCACTAGGAACTATCGCGGTAGAGAGTGTCAGCTCTGCAAAATCTGAGATCTTCTACTGGGTTACCATCATGTTTTCACAAACCCTGGGCACTGCTCTAGGCGACTGGGTAGCCAGCACTCCTGGTCTTGGCTATAGCGGAAGTGCCTTAGTTTTTTCTGCGCTTCTGGGGTTAATCGTTGTTTTATACTACAAAACCAAACTTTCTCACACGCTGCTGTTTTGGGCTACCTTCATACTGACCCGTCCTTTAGGTGCTGTTGTCGGTGATTACCTTGATAAACCTGTTAGTCAAGGAGGGCTAGCATTAAGCCGATATTCAGCCTCGGCTACTTTAATTGTACTTATCATTTTATGCATCGTGTTTTTTAAGCATAATGCCGCTGAAAAGCCCCATTGACATA
>JBGSSQ010000213.1:0-4147 GCA_041736975.1 Gammaproteobacteria bacterium | reverse complement strand
AATGTTTTGCAGTGTTTAAATATTGCGTATTACTACGCAATTGACTTTTAAGATGAGCTATAATCAAGGGGGTTGTGGTGAGCTTTGCTGTTGAAGGTGCTCTAGTATCAGTTGTGTCAGCTTGTGGCCTGTGGGCTCTGGGCATGTTGAGTAAAAGTGGTATAGGGAATGTCAGAGTGAGATTAAACAGGTTTCGTATTAGTCGCGCCAAAACGTTGATTGATCATATGTATTCAGAGGATATGGACCCTTACCACCTTTCTATGCAATATCGAGAAAAAAACAAAATATCGGGAGATGAGTACACCTATGGTGAGATTTTTGTTCCTTCATTTGCTGAGCTATTGAGGCTGGCAGACCCTAAGCCCAATGAGGTTTTTTACGATTTAGGTTGCGGTGCGGGCAAAGCTGTTTTTACCGCAGCGTTGTGTTTTCCTTCTTTGAAAGTAAGAGGGGTGGAGCTTTTGCCGCCGTTGTATAATCTATGCAAAGATACTCAGCAACACTTCAATCAACAGATAAAAAAAGAATCTTTATTTAGAAAAAATACCTTCGACATCGAGTTTATCAATGATAATTTATTGCAGCATGATTTTTCTGATGGTCATATCTTTTTTTTAAACGCTACCTGTTTTAGAGAGAAAGACTGGAATAAGCTACAGAAAAAATTGCTTGATTGCCGCGAGCACACCCGTTTTATTATTGTAACACGGCAGTTCGATAATGATTGTGTTGAGTTGCTGCAATCAGGAACCTACCGTATGAGTTGGGGCCCAAGTTCCGTTTATATCTATCGTAAAATCTGAGGTGTCATTTGAATGGGGGCGTCACCCCTTGCTGATTTTGAGAGCTTTGAGGTATCTCTAGGGGGCGGTTCGTCCGTCGGCTATATCTGAGGAGCTGTGCAGTAGGTTTGAGGCGGTCTATCCTTCCTTGGCAATGCAGCTATCACTACATTGCCAGCGGAAAGTCTTGCTCTTTATTAACTTAGTTGTTGCTATGGAGGCCGCAGTCCTCGTCTGACCATGCGTCGTAGTCATCTCCCGCGGTAGCATTCCTTATTATCCTTAGTTGAGCACTAAGTGCGGCTTGCAAGTTATTGGTTTCTTCGCGTTTCTCTTGTCTAGCGGCGGCTGTTGCCGCTTCTCTTGCAGCCCTGTCTTTGTTCACTTTGGCTATTTGAGACGAGAGCGATTTTGCCAGTGGGCTGGCGTGGTTGAGTGGTTCATCCGCGGTCTTTCGCATTGGTGGGGTGGTCTTCTTGAGTGTGGATTGTCCTTTTTTGATGCTATCCATGAGTGTTTCTTGCGAAGCACCTGGCTTGTTTAGAGGTGCAGATGTTCCTTTGTTGGTAGAGGGGCTTTTTGGGGTAGTATGCCCCAGATTGCTTGTGGAGCTACAACTAGCCTTTTTAGTCTGTGGGGCAAAAGCTGGTGCCGGCGGCGGTGGTGATGCTGGTGCTGGTGCAGCGGAGGTGTCCTGCGTTTTTGCCGTTGTTAGTGCAGCAAGACGGTTTGATGTTTGCTTTGTAGGTGGGTGATTTGGTATTGGCATTGGCATCTCTTCATCTTGAGTCGGTGTTAAGCTTGCTGGAGTGGTTATTATTGTAGCGGGCAGTTTCATCGCTTCTATGTCATCGATGGTGCGCATTCCCTTGCCCTTTATGTCGATAAATTCATTAATAGAGGTTTGCATCATTGGGGTGGATTTTTCTATAAGCTCATAAATACTACCGTTTTTCTGTTTCAACTCTTGTTGCGCTTTTGTGCGAAATTCCTGTGCTGGATCCTTTTTAAAAAAACCATCGGGTGCTTTGCTTACCGATTTTTTAAGTAGCAGACAAGATGTTGAGAGTGATGATGAGTAGTTCTTGATTAACAATAACCCTTGTAGGGTAAGATCATTAAATGCGTCTGATAGTTCTACGAACGATTTTTTCAGCAGAACTAGCGCTTTTTCCTGTTGGGCAATTAAGTCCTCTTGCTCATGAGTGAACGCTCTGAGTTCATTCAGTTGAGACGTTTTTTTAATAATCATGTCATGTCTTTGCACTAAGGCTAGTTGAATTTTTTCAAGATGATTGTCTAATTGCGCAATGCTGTTTTGTTGCTCTTCAACTTGAGCGTTACTCTCTTGTAGCTGTCTTCGTAAATTATCACTCTCTGTCGCTTGCAGCGCTTTGTCAGACTTTGTTTGGGCGAGTTCAGCACGGAGGTTCACTAGCGTCTGTGTCAGTGCTTGAAATTCAATTTCTTTGGCCTCAGCGGCTTTAGTATGTGTTTTGCGTTTGCTCGGGACTTTTTTAGTGGTCTCTTTGTTGGTTGGAGGTGTTGGCGCAGGGGGCGCTGGGTCATTATTGTTGTTATTGAGGCCCTCGGGTTTGTATGCAAGCTCTTGGAGGAATGAATCAGTTTCTACATCTTGTTGTAGAAGATTTTCAGCCTGAAAGTTTTCAAAAAGTAATGTGATAAAGCTCTCAAGGGAGTGTTGGTCAATGTCCACGAACTCTAGCGTTAGCTTCTCTTGTAGCGCAACGATCAGCTTTGGATCCAGTTCCTCTTGATGGTGGGTTTTTGCTTTAACGAGTAGCGTAAGGATGGCTTGGTATGCATCATCTGAGGCTTTGCCTTTATGGATGGGGTTATCGATGAAGCTTGTTAACAAGTTGACCATCGTCTTATCGTCTAAAAAATCATCTTCGGTAGTCGCTAACAGTGTTTTGATTGCGATTATGGCGGGGTGATCATTTTTGAGTGCTCGTTTAAATTTGCCCCTTCTTTTTTGATAGGCTTCGATGATATTTTCTACGTCTGACTTCTTAACTTCGTTTTGCCTTTGCATGTTTTTGCCACTCCTACTATTAATAATAATGCCGAAATGGATTTTGCCATAATAATCAGCATTTGAGTGGCAAAGTATACCGAATTATTATTAAGGGAGTCTTAAGCGTCGAAGTTTTCAATAGCTGCCATAAAAGAGGCGCCGTAAGAGGCTAACTTGTGGTTTCCGACACCATTGATGTCTAAAAAGCGCTTTTCATCAATAGGTTTTAATAAGCTCATTTCAATTAACGAGGCATCGCTGAAGATCAAAAATGGAGGCACATTCGCCTCTTCGGCAAGGGATTTTCGAAGTTGGCGTAGGCATTCGAAAAGAGCTTGATCACTGGGGCAGACTAGCTCCAGGCGTGATTTTGTCTTGGTGGTTTTTTTGGATGGCTTGGCGACGGTCAGTCGCGGTTTGGCTAGTGTGACAGATTCTTCGCCGCGAAGGAGTTTGTGGCAGGTTGGGGTGAGCTTGAGCGTTGAATACAGCGTGATGTCTTGCTCTAGATACCCTAGATGAATCAGTTGCCGAACAATGCTGGTCCATTCTGTTGCTGAATATTCCTTGCCAATGCCGTACGTTGACAGCCGTTGGTGTCCAAATTGGGTAATTCGGGCATTGTCGGAGCCTCGAAGTATATCGATGATGTGTTTTATGCCAAAGCGTTGCTGCGCACGATACACACAGGAAAGTGCTTTCTGTGCGGCCACGGTGCCGTCGAAGGTTTCAGGTGGGTTTAAGCAGGTATCACAATTGCCGCAGTCAGTGGTGAGTGCTTCAGAAAAGTAGTTTAATAGTACCCGACGTCGGCAGGTTTGGGCTTCTGCAAAGCCTACCATGGCGTTGAGTTTGTGGATTTCAATCCGTTTTTGATTTTCGTTATCGGACATTTCTAGCATGCCTCGAATTTTAGCGCTATCGGCGGCGCCATAGAGTAACAGGGCCTCGGCTTCTGCCCCATCGCGCCCGGCCCGCCCCGTTTCTTGATAGTAGCCCTCAATATTTTTGGGGATATCGTAGTGCACCACAAAACGTACATTGGGTTTATCAATTCCCATGCCAAAGGCAACCGTTGCCACAATAATCTGAATCTCATCACGCTGAAATTTATCCTGACTGTCTTTTCTCGCTTCATTGCTGAGGCCGGCATGGTAGGCTTCGGCTTGAAATCCAGCAGTCCGTAGCTTGTTGGCCACTTCTTCGACTTGATGGCGAGTGGTGCAGTAGATGATTCCCGCTTCGCTGTGTTTTTCTTTGAGAAAATTCTGTAGCTGCTGTAGTGGGTGGTGTTTATCGATTACGGTATAGCGGATATTTGGTC
>JBGSSQ010000179.1:0-4066 GCA_041736975.1 Gammaproteobacteria bacterium | reverse complement strand
GCTGATTCAGCCGCGGCCACTGTGAGTATGAAAAACACAAAAACCTGCCCCATCGTTCCACCTAAGTACTGCGAGAAAGCGACAAAATTCATATTGACTGCCAACAACATTAGCTCCACGCACATGAATAGCACAATAAGATTTTTGCGATTTAGAATAATGCCCGCCATACTCAGCGAAAAGACAATCGCGCCTAAAATTAAATAGTGAGATAAAGTAATCATAATTGACTCTCTTTAGGATCAACCAAACGTAATCGATCAGCTTTGGTCGCAGCCAATTGATGTTCGACACGCTGCGCTTTGACATTACCTTGACGGCCTCTATAGGCTAATGTGATGGCCGCAATAATCGCTGTTAACAAAATAATTGAGGCTAATTCAAATGGGTAGAGATATTGTGTATAGAGCACATTACCTATCTCTTTCACATTACTGTAATCCGCCGGGTGCTCGACTACTGTGGACAGTCCCGCGAGTTTAAAATGATCAGGGGTAATCACAATAATCATAACAGCAACAAATACCAGCATGACTAAAACACCAAAGGGCAAGTATCTAACAAAACCTTCTCTTGATGGAACTAAATCTAAATCAAGCATCATCACCACGAATAAGAACAAGGTCATGACCGCGCCCACATACACCACGATCAGTGCTAGTGCCAAAAATTCGGCCTGCATTAACATCCAGAGCACACTAGAGGCAAAAAATGCTAACACAAGAAATAACGCGCCGCGTACAGGGTTGCGTGAAATAATCACCATACTGGAGGAGCCCACGAGCAGCGTCGCAAACGCATAAAAAACAAGGACTGGTATATTAAGCATAGTAACCTCTAACGATATTTTTCATCGGTATTTCGATCTGCAGCAATTTGATCTTCGTAAAGATCGCCTATAGCCAAAAGTTTTTCTTTGGTAAGAATATTCTCACCGCGATTTTCCATGTGATAGTGCATCTCAGGCGCTAAAACAATGGAATCGACCGGGCAAGCTTCTTCACAAAAGCCACAATTAATACATTTAAAAGCATCAATCTCGTATTTAGTGGTGCGTCGTGATCCATCCTCACGCTCCTCTGCTTCAATGGTGATGGCCGCTGCAGGACACACTGCCTCACACAATTTACAAGCAATACAACGCTCTTCACCATTAGGATATCGGCGCAGAGCCAACATGCCACGAAAACGAGGTGATATGGGAGTCTCCTCTTCGGGATATTGGATAGTGATTTTCTTGACAAAAAATGCACGACCCGTGACCGACAACCCTTTTAGGAGTTCCCACAAAGTAAAGCTTTTTAAGATACGGAGTAATCTTTTCATTATACAAACCATGGTGGTAAATGAAATTGGACCGCGAGGGCCACCACAAAAATCCAGACGAGCGTCACTGGAATTAATACCTTCCAACCCAAGCGCATGATTTGATCAGAGCGATAACGTGGGAAAGTTGCTCGTATCCACAAATATAAATACAAGAAAAATGCAATTTTAAGAGCAAACCAAACAAGTCCTGGAACCCAACTAAAGCTTGATTCTAACAAGGGGATTCCTTGAAAAGGAGACAGCCAGCCACCTAAAAACATGAGTGCTGCCAGCGCAGAAATTAAAATCATATTGGCGTACTCTGCCAAGAAAAACATAGCGAAAGTCATACCAGAATATTCCACATGAAAACCAGCGACAATTTCTGATTCACCTTCAGCCACATCAAAGGGCGCACGATTAGTCTCTGCGAGTCCAGACACCCAGTACACTACAAACAAAGGGAATAGCGGTAACCAATACCAGTGTGCAATACCACCACTTTGTGCGCGAACAATATCCGTTAAATTCATCGAGTCCGCAGCCAACAAAACACCCACTAAAGCAAATCCCATAGCGATTTCGTATGAAACCATTTGCGCGGCTACTCGCATCGCACTAAAAAATGCATATTTGGAATTAGAGCCCCATCCAGCACAAATGACAGCGTACACGCCTATGGAAGTCATCGCGAAAATAAACAGGATACCCGCGTTAACATTAGCCAATACCAAACCATCAGCAAAAGGCACCACTGACCATGCTACCAAAGCAGGTGCCATCGCTAAAATAGGCGCAATAATAAATAAATAGCGATTAGATGCTGTAGGAATAATAATTTCTTTAAAAATTAATTTGATCGCATCGGCTATGGGCTGGCCTATACCACGAATCCCCACACGATTGACACCAACACGCAATTGCATATAGGCAATAACCTTACGTTCAGCCATGGTGAGATAAGCAACCACACCCAGCAAAGGTAAGACAATCAATAATATACCACCAAGAATCCAAGCTAAACTAATGAGTTGGTCAAACATGGGCTACACCTCGCTCAAGTTGTACCTCAATATGCGAATCACCAAAGCCCGCTGTCGCTTGAATGCCTTTAGGTATCACAATGGTCTGGTTTGGTACCCGAGCATCAATACTCACTGGCAAGGTAACCTGCGAATCGCCCTGTTTTACAGTAACTGATTGACCTTGTGTAACACTCAATGCTTCCGCTGTGCTAACGTTGATGGCTACGGATTGTTGAGCTTGAGTCAATGTTGCTTGTAAAGCACCCGCACGACGTGTCAGCGTATCAACACAGACCATAGGCCACTCAAAAATAACGTTCAGCTGCTGTGATGATTGCTTCGATGTGTCAGTTGTAGCCTGTTTAACAGTGTGAGTAGTCTCCACTGGTGAGGTTACTTGCTGCATTATTTTTTCTAACTCTTCTCGTATCTCAGCCGCGCAAACATATTCATAACCGGTCAATTCCAATAAATTGCCAAGTACACGCAGAACTTTCCAACCTGGTCGAACTTCTGCAAAGGGTGGGCTTGCTGCTGTAAATGATTGCCAGCGACCTTCAACATTCACATAAGTACCGTCGGTTTCTGTAAAAGGAGCGATTGGCAACAAAATATCAGCCACCTCAGCCTGCACAGGACTCATATAAGGTGAACAACTAATCACTAATTCTGCTTGTTTTAATGCGTCTAGAGCACTAGCAGAATGGAGCAAATCGTGTTCAGGCTCTACACCTAACAGCATATAAGCAGCACGCGGTTCACTAAACATAGTCTTCGCATTTAATCCAGGCTTTGCAACTGCTTCACCCGCCGCTTTTCGGTGTGGAACCGCACCTGCAATCCATGCGCCAGCACTATTTGCGCCTGGCGTCATGGTAATCAACTGCGCACCGCTTAATTTAGCGATATCTAAGCACAATGCTCTAATGGCTGTGGCTTGATGATGTGATTGCGCCTGCGCACCTAAAATAATAACAGCACCTTCAGCCGCTTTTAACTTTTTAGCAATAGCATGATCGCTTTGCGCTGAATTCAACGCATCGACTATGCTGCTTAAAGTCTCTACCATGTCAGACGGGCTAACATGAAGGTTATCAGACAAATTAAAATTAACAGGGCTATCAATAGAACCAATACGCATCACATCAGCGCCATTAATGGAGGCTTTTCTGATCCTCAAACCCGCCAAAGGCTGTTCACGATTAATATCAGAACCCACCAATAAAAATGCTGTCATATTTTCTAGTGCGGCGATCTCACCACTCATGCCTGGAAATAACGGCGCGTTTTCTTGTTGTGAAAAATCAGCTTGGTGCAGACGATGATCGATATTATGACAATTCAAATCACGTGCTAATTTTGATAATAAATAAAGCTCTTCTGTTGTAGCGCTAGGTGAAGCAATAACACCGAGCTGATCAGCGCCTTTTTGGCTTAAAATATCACGTAGTTTGTTGACTGCAGTATTTAAGGCTGTTGGCCAATCCACCTGTAGCCACTTGCCGTCTTTTTTAATCATTGGTCCGGTCAAACGGTGGTCTTGCCTTAAGCCCTCATAACTAAAACGATCTCGGTCAGAAAGCCAAGTTTCGTTAATGCTCTCATTGTCACGAGGGACTACTCGCATCACTTCACGAAAATCACTGTATTCAAAACCACGTGTATGCAAATACACGTTGGAACCCAAGCAATCATGCGGCGCTATACTACGATGTTGAGTAAGCTCCCATGCG
>JBGSSQ010000131.1:0-7410 GCA_041736975.1 Gammaproteobacteria bacterium | reverse complement strand
GCCAAATGTTTGGTTTTCAGCTCTGGGCTAATCTCCCAGCCAAACACAAGATGATGGCGCCTCGCTACCAAGATATAAAATCCACGGACATTCCTGTGGTAACAACCCTAGAGGGCGCACGAGTACGCGTAATCTGCGGCGAAGTGAATGGCACCCAAGGCCCGGTAAAGGAAATAGTCATCGACCCCGAATACCTCGATATTGAGCTCCCTGCTGGCAAAACATTTACCCACACGGTAAAACCAGACCACACCGTATTTGCTTATGTACTGGAAGGCGAAGCCTATTTCGATCAATCACGCACTCCCTTTTCTCACGACACCATAGGCCGCAATTATTTCGACATCAAGCCACCCTGCGCTTGCGGTGATGGCAGCATCATCCTCTACGACAAAGACGCAACCCAGGTAGTCATTACCACTGACAAACGCCCCGTGCGCTTCTTACTAGTATCAGGCAAACCCCTAAACGAGCCCATAGCCTGGTATGGCCCAATAGTAATGAACACCCAAGATGAGTTGCGCACCGCGTTTCAGCAATATCGCGATGGCACTTTTGTGCAGCCGGACTAGCATGCCCCCTGACATAGAAGGCGGATTAATTATATTTAGACTGCAGTTTAATGCTTCAAGCGGTATAATCTGCACTGTAAATATGGCTTGTTAGTTATATTGTTGTTGAAAACCCTTCCAAATAGGCTATATTCATGATATCATCGCTCGCATCATGTAAAAAAAATGATTGCAGCCATAATTGGCGTTGTAAAAACAAGTCACCGTAAGAGAGGTATTACCCATGCAAGAGCATAACGTAGATCCCGAATTATTAAAAAATTTCCGTGCCGAGATGAAACAAAAAGCTGAAAAATCTGGCATGGTGAGTGCGTTTCAAAGTCAGGATCTCAGTCACTTTGAGCTCTTTAGTGCCATGCCGACACTGCCGAGCGAGCGCTTCAAAGACTTGAGAACGAATCTTGAGAAGCTGCAGAGCACACTCTCGGTGAGCGCGAAAGACTTTCAAAGTAAAACGGTTCGTACCTCATTTATTTTTAGCAACGATGGGTTCATGAGCGATACTGTGAAATTTCTCGGTAACACACCCAGTCAATTTGTGGGCAGTGACAAATTAAATGTCGCCATTATTGTTGGACAAGGTAATTTTGAATCGATGACGATTGAACTTTTAAATCATGCTCATCTTGTATTATTTGTGGATATTGACCCGGTGGTGATAGATTTCAACTTGTATTCTGCAAAGTTACTGCAAAGTGATGCCGACTACACCGATGGGATACTGAGTCAGGATAATCCCATATTAAAAAATCCCGTTGTGGTTCCGACGCGCAGTGGTTATTTGCCAACAAAAAATGGCGCCGTCAAAGCTCGACGTGAGCGTCAAACTCTCACCAGCGAATATTTAGCTTCCATGTATCGTGACATGTCAACCACCAGCTTTGATCGTTTTTCGTTGCTCTCAACCTGCTTGGCAAAATACAGTCAGGGTGAGGATAGTAACTACGGTCTTCCCATGCTGGACCAGTCAGTAATTGAAGATTTAGTCTTATTTGTCGATCAATATCAGCAACAGGAAGATTTTAAAAAACACCGTAAACAGTTCGATGCTTTGCACTCAAAATTAACTCTGCACATCAAAACAAATAGCGAGTTTACTCGCCAAGATGCAGCTGACCTAAGACTCATCGTCCGTGAATTATGCAATAATCGTTACTTTTTTTCGAGTGATTTTCGTTTTGATATTTGTCGTGCGGCGTCAAAGCAGTTGCAATTTTCCGGTTTAAAAATCGACCTGTTTGATCAAATTCAAGTTGCGGCCTTAAAAACTCTGCTAGACGAGCATAATGCTCAAGTCACGGTGTTCAATGTCACTAACCTGTATTATTACGATAACAACAAACCTTTTGTGCCACAACTATCCACCGAAACAACATGGTCTGCTCGAGGGCAGTTGATGAGCACGGTTACCCATTTGGCAAATCCTGAGCGAACTTTGTTGATGTACTCTACTTTTGGCAACACTAAAACGCAGCAGTTGTCCAGTCACTATTGTTTGGGTGTTGCTGCTTTTGAAAAAGCCATGAGAGAAAATATGGTGCTTTTGCAAGGAAAAACAGCACTTTCCCCTACTCAAAAAGCAGGATTATCGGAAAAAGAGCTTAAGCAGCAATATGGTCGTGCGGTTAAATTATTCAATGAAAAAAAATACAGTCGAGCTATTAAAATTTTGCAGTCTATTGTTATGGAATATCCGGTTGATTCAAACGATAAGGCAACGTGCCATTCAACATTGGCGTCGTGTTTGCGTGACTCGGGTGATGTGAAAAATGCACTGGCTCAATGTCTTTTCGCCATGGTAATTCTGGTGAAAAATCGTGCGGATGTAACCCATATCCAAAAAAAATACAGCGGGTGTTTGCAAAAAGCCCAGCCTGATCTTGAGGGATGTTATCAACGCTGCAAACAATTAATGGAAGCAAAGCTTTTTGACTTAGCTGCCTGTCAGCTGGCCTGTTTGGTTGGTGTCTATAGCAATCTACCCGGTAATGAAACAGCTGTTCTAAAGTGTGCGCAGTTGTTAAAAGAGTGTGTGACTCACGTGTTGGATAATCATTCAGAAAATGCCAATGAGTCAACTTTTGGTAAGAGTCTATAACTCGTCAGATGGACCGAGATAAATGGGGTCTTTGTGAACAAAGCTTCACAAAAAACCGAACCCCTTACCAATATGCAAGTTAATAAAGATAGGCTATTGTACTAAGGGATAGCTCTGTAAAATACTCGGGTTAGGTTACTGAGGTAAAGGTCACTTATTTAGCCGATAACCTCATAATGGTAGTGACTATAGCATCTGGTGTTAATGAAATGCTCCCAATGCCTTGTTCGATCAGCCACTCAGCGAAATCAGGGTGGTCAGATGGCGCTTGTCCGCAGATCCCAATGTATTTGCTTTGCTCGTTGCATAATTTTATAACTTTAGTGAGGCTGTTTTTTACCGCTAAATTTTGTTCATCAAATTCATTGGCTAATAACTCTGAGTCGCGATCGATACCTAGCGTTAATTGAGTTAAATCGTTAGAGCCTATTGAAAAACCATCGAATAAAGCGAGGAATTCTTCCGCTAATATAATGTTGCTGGGAACTTCACACATCATATAGATTTTTAATCCTTGGTCGCCCCTCAATAGGCCATTTTCTTCGAGCAATTCTATTCCTGCTTTTGCTTCGCTGATGGTGCGAACAAAGGGCAACATGATTTGCATGTTGGTGAGGCCCATAGCATTACGCACGTGTTTTACCGCTTCACATTCCATGCCAAAACACTCACGGAAGCGTGGAGAAACATATCGACTGGTGCCGCGAAAACCTAGCATTGGATTTTCTTCTTTAGGTTCATAAATATCGCCACCCAGTAGGTTGGCGTATTCATTACTTTTAAAATCTGAAAAACGCATAATCACCGGTTTTGGGGAAAATGCAGCAGCAATAGTAGATAGACCTTCTGCTAATTTAGAAACATAATATTCGGTGGGGGTGGTATAAGCTGATGTTACCCGACTGATTTTATCGCGCATTGTAGCTGATAAGCCGTTAAACTCTAAGCAGGCATTAGGGTGGATGCTAATACTTTGGCTGATGATAAATTCTAGACGTGCTAAACCTACGCCATTATTCGGAATTTTTCGGAATTGAAAGGCGCGTTCTGGATTACCTAAATTCATGCAGATATCCACAGGTAATTTTGGCATTTCGGTAAGAGTTAACTCTTCCACTTCAAAAGGCAGAGCGCCACGATAGACATAACCTGAATCACCTTGTGCGCAAGACACAGTCACCACATCGCCAGTGCGAATGTCCTGTGTGGCTGTTTCACAGCCTACAACCGCTGGTATGCCTAATTCACGGGCGATAATGGCAGCATGGCAGGTGCGTCCCCCTCTATTGGTGACTATGGCTGCGGCATGACGCATCACAGGTTCCCAATCAGGATCAGTCATATCGGTGACTAAAATTTCACCTGGAATTAACTCTTGCATTTGCGAGGCCTTGGCAATGACTCGTGCTACGCCTTGCCCAATACGATCACCTACACTTTTGCCACTTACAATAATCTCGACTTTAGCCTCATTGTTCAATCGGTAAATTTTTGAACTGATGCCTTGGCTTTGCACCGTTTCGGGTCTGGCTTGTACAATATAGAATTTGCCATCGTTACTGTCTTTTGCCCATTCGATGTCCATTGGCACGCCATAATGTTGCTCAATTTTCAGTGCATACTGCCCCAGTAATTCGATTTCGTCATCGGTTAAACAATAGCGTTCTTGTTGAGCTCTAGGAATAGGAATTGAGCGTAGATCACCGAGTTTATCACCGCTGATTTGTTTGAATTTTTTTGAGCCTAGCTGGCGCTTTAAAATGGCGGGCTTTTCTTGTTGCAGCGCGGGTTTGTAAACACAAAATTCATCGGGATTAATTTTCCCTGAAACGATGCCTTCACCTAAGCCATAGGTGGCATTAATTAAAATAACCTGATCAAATCCTGATTCAGTATCAAGAGTGAACATGACGCCACTGACTGCATTTTCGCTCAAAACCATGCGTTGCACGCCAGCTGATATAGCTACTTTATCATGTTCAAAGTGTCGTTGGTTTCTGTAAATAATAGCTCTATCTGTGTATAAGGAAGCAAAAACTATCTTCATCGCTTTTAAAACATTCTCGATTCCTACGACATTTAATATGGTTTGTTGTTGTCCAGCAAAAGAGGCTCCAGGTAAGTCTTCTGCAGTAGCAGATGATCGTACGGCGACTTTAACATTATCTCCGAGCGCTGCGTAGGAAGCACGAACATCAGCTATGAATTCTTTTTCGAATTCCTGTGACAGGATTTTTTTTCTGATTTTTTCACCGATTCGCTGTAGTGTGGGGATATCGTCATCGTTAAGATCTTTTAATAAAGCATATATAGTTTTATCTAAATTTTTTTGGGCTAAGAAGCTTCTATAGGCATCGGCCGTGGTAGCAAATCCATTAGGAACAGTGACTCCTGCGGCGCTTAGATGTTGTAGCATTTCGCCAAGCCCGGCATTTTTGCCACCTACCTGTGCGATATCCTTTATCGATACTGTATTTAATTCAACGGTATTAGGCATAGTCACTTCATTCCTTTTAGTTTGCACGGCATAAACCCTTTTGCCCTTCCAGCTCAAAAGCATCGAGGTTGTCAAAAACATTGTTAGCCATATTTTCCAACGCATTTTCAGTGAAAAAAGCTTGATGAGGTGTTAGTAATACTTGTCTCATATTTAAGAGTTTTTCGAGCAAAGGGTCGTCAAGTTTTTTACCAGAGTAATCTTCAAAAAACACGCCACGTTCTTGCTCATAAACATCGGCGGCATAACCCCTCAAGTGTCCCGCTTCAATCGATGCTATTATTGCAGCAGTATCTACAACGGCTCCGCGAGCAGTATTAATGAGTAAAGCACCTTTTTTCATTGAGGAGAGACTTCTTGCGTTGATAAGATGCCATGTAGCTGGAAGCAATGGAGCGTGCAAGCTGACGACATCGGACTTTGCTAAAAGGGGCTCCAAATCACAGTAAGTAACACCTAGGGCAATACACGCAGGGTTGTGCACGGGATCATAAGCTAACAAAGAAGCCCCAAATCCCTTTAAAATCTGTGCGAAGGCCGTACCGATACTGCCTGTCCCTACTATTCCTACAGTTGCGCCATGCAACTCGGTGCCGAGTAATGCCTCCAGGGTAAAATCATGTTCCAATACTTGTTCATGCGCCAAGACAATTTTGCGGTCTAGGGCCAGCAAAAGTCCCACGGCAAATTCCGCCACGGCTGCTGGTGAGTAGCGTGGACAATTGGCGACAGCAATGCCAAGTGCGCTGGCGGCTTCGAGGTCCACATGATCAACGCCAGCTGAGCGACAAACAATCAGCTTTACGCCAGCGGTAGCCAGGATCTTAAGTACTTTAGCAGAGAGGTCATCGCTCACAAACGCTAAAACGGCATCAAAGCCCTGCGCTTTTGCTGCAGATTCTTCAGTCAACCTATCGCTGACCATCTCAAGGCTATGGTGCCCCTGATTGAGTCGCTGGTAACGTGCTGGCTCATAGGAGCGTGTACTGTACATGATGGCGTGCATGCCTTTCCCTCCGTGATGGTATACAGTGGCTATAATTTTACATTATAGCGCATTCCAAGTGGCTACGGGGCTACGGGGTCAAGTCTGAAGTAATTGAGTAATTCTATTCACAGTATTTTGCCAACTATCTGGTGGCTCGCATTATATGACCCAGCCTGTCCGTTCGCCTGACAGCGCCCCAGGTAACCACGAGTGGTCTGCTAATTATCTATTAAGGCATTATGAGGTGCTTCCCGGCGTTGCCTAAATTACCATTGCGACAGTGGGTTCTGTCCGTCCCTTGCATCTTGCTTACTACACGAATAACTTTTTCTGAGTAAGTAAGAGTATACTCGGGTCATTAACTAGGCATAGTTAATAGGCAGGGGTGGTAGACCGTAGTTGATCTGGAGAGCTGATTATGTAATAATAGCAAAATAATCCATAATTAAATTTCAAGAGAGTTATATAATGAGTGTAGAAAAAGCAGTAATTCAAGGTTTCATCGATGTATACAAAGCCAGGATGGGAGCCAGTAGAAGACGCAAAGGGGCTCACCCAGCCATAGCTGCGGCTGAGGCTGTTTTGGAGCCAATCGCTGATGGGCCGCTCAATGATGAACAACAGCTCAATTTAGTGCTGTGCTTTATTAAGAATGATGTCGAACGCCGACGTGAAAAGAATTTGTTTGAGAGCACCTTTTCTCGCCCTGTTAAAGAAAGACCGGGGTCTTTTGATGCGCTTCTTAGTATCCTACATGCACTTCGAGTTGCCAAAACAGGGGGTGCCGCTGAGTTAGATCCCGCGATGTTGGAAAAACTGTTTGATATCCTGCTTCTACTTAATAAAGTCAATTTGCTTGATGCGCAACTTTTTAACGCAGCGCTACGCTGTAGCAATCCTGAGGCTATATACTATGCTATCCAATACCCCGTTTTTGAGAAGAAGCTTGGACAGATACAGACTGTTTTAGAACAACCCTTGCCATCTGCACCTCCTTTGCCAAACGCCGAGCAGAACCTCCCGAATAATAATATATATCCACAGGTACCTCTTCTAGCGGCAGCTCCACAGCCTCTGGCGCTAAGACAAGTGGACAATTATGAGGTCCAATTTGTATATCACTTATTACCTCGCGATATGCGCAACCTCCTTAAAAAATACTGTGCCCTTCTCCCCTTGAGAGAAAGAGTCTGTTTAGCGGCAATGAATAAGGAGTTTCTCCGATTTTTCACACGAAACGTCAACCCTGCTCGCA
>JBGSSQ010000128.1:0-2211 GCA_041736975.1 Gammaproteobacteria bacterium | reverse complement strand
TGGCGTGTTCAAATTCTTTATCGGCCGAGTCGGTTCTAGGAAAAAACGCGGCTCTGTCTGGGTGTCGAGATTTGATTTTGCCTGCGGTGATATTATCTGCGTGCTTTTTTTGATCTCTAGAATCTTTTCGTAAGGTTCTATCGCTGTTAACGGGTGAATAGAATTTCACAACTGGAGAAGAGTTCACATCTGAAGTGAAATTCTCTGATGCATGCTCAAGAATTTTGCTACCTGCCGGTCTTTTTAAGTCTTCAGTCCACTCTGGGTCTAAAAGATCCATTGGCTTAAAGTCATCACCATCCACTTCGAAACTCGTAAAATAAACGGCTTCAGGTACCGGGGTGCCGTTAGATGTTTTTTGTGGTTTGCGAGGATAGTGTGTGTACTGCGCATACGCGGTATCAATTTTCAGTCCTCGAACCTTGCGCACTTTTTGATTGCGAATGCCTAGACCCCATTCATATTCGGGTGGCTCTGGAATATAATTTCTTTTGTCATAGGTAGACCATGTGTCTTTTGGTCCAAGCTGCAGGGTATCTTGATGATCAATCAAGTGTCCCATCACATGACGGCTGTATTTCGAGTTAGAATAGTCAAAATCCGGCACTCTATAATCATAATCATTCATTGGATATTTGCGTTCAGGAGCTTTGCCACGTTTAGTATGGGCAAAGCTGTAGATTGTCACCTCATCTACCTGAAACAAGAAGTTAATTTGGTCAGCTTTATTCGGGCCATATAAAATTAGCTTCAAGGAATGCTTGTCTGACTTCCGGTCTCTGACGATGCTATGTTCATCGTTGTGATGGACCCACTGATATCCATGTGGCAATTGAGGTAAAGTTACTGCTGGCATTTTATGAAACACGGTATTAGCTTCTTCATCAACGGCTTCACAGTTCAGTTTTACACGCAAAAGTTGGTCTACATAATTTTCGCGTAATGGTGAGATTTTCTCATCTTTGTCTAAGACGTCTTTAGGTGAAATTGACCACTTTCTCATAAGTAAACCCGTTCTTTCAATATTATAATCAGCATGTGCAATTAGTCTAACAGCATAGCATGTGCTTAACAACTAAACTTCACTAATTAAAGTGAAGAGTCAACTGCCATAGGATGTTCGCTCAATAATTTAATCGGTTGTGAAATTTTGGTTAGAGGTCTGAGTGTATAAAATGTTTTCTATAGTATTTTAGCTCATCAATAGAGTCGCGTATGTCTTGAAGAGCTACGTGGGTGGAGTCTTTTTTCTGATTGGCATAGACTCTTGGGGCCCAGCGTTGGGCTAGGATTTTTAAGGTGCTGACGTCGAGGTTGCGGTAGTGGAAATACTCGGCGAGTTCAGGCATGTAGCGGTAGAGGAAGCGTCGGTCTTGGTGGACGCTGTTGCCGCATAGGGGCGAGTCGCCTGATTTAACGTGATGTCTTAAAAAGGCTAGGGTTTGTGCTTGGGCTTGTTCTTCGTTTATTTCGCTTGCTTTGACGCGGGCGGTGAGTCCACTTTGGCCGTGGGTTTTGGTGCACCATTCGTCCATGCTGGCTAATAACTCATCGGGTTGTTTTATGGCTATTACTGGGCCTTCGGCGATGATGTCTAGGTGGTTGTTGGTAATGATGGTGGCGATTTCCAGTATGCGATCGCGTTCTGGTTCTAGTCCCGTCATTTCTAAATCTAACCAAATTAAATGGCTGTCAACAGGGTTCATCATCTCTCCTTAATTTGAGTAAGCTTACTAAAAGTGAAAGTACCACGATGTTGATAGATTTGCACCTTGGGGTCACGATATTATTGTGTAATGATATGCCAATAGTCAGTTTCAGCCATTACGCAATGCTCAACGGGAATCGCCGGAGTTGCACCCTGTGAATTGCCTCGTTTATCAGTAGTGTGGTAGACTTTTGCTTTCAAACACGGAAGGGATACAGAATGATTGCGGCTATTTTAACGATTATTGCCTACATTGTAGGTTCTTTCAATACAGCCATTATTATTTGTCAAGTCATGCACTTACCAGACCCTCGTACAGAAGGCTCGAAAAATCCAGGTGCGACCAATGTGTTGCGTGTTGCTGGGCGAAATCCGGCTTTAGTGGTATTGGCAGCGGACGTGCTTAAAGGATTTTTAGTGGTATTTCTTGGCGGGTTGTTGGGGCTTGAGGGCTTTGGGTTGGGATTAGTTGCGTTTGGCGCTACATTAGGGCACATCTTTCC
>JBGSSQ010000112.1:0-1889 GCA_041736975.1 Gammaproteobacteria bacterium | reverse complement strand
ATGCGAGGTCGTTATGCCAAGTCAGAGGTTTCTCTTTTACGTATCCCAGGTGGTCCAGTGCCCTTGATTCTGTGTATCATTTTTGCTTTGGGTGTTATCGTTGCACAGTTTTTATAAGCGCAGCTTGATATACACGACAGTATCGCATATAATTACATAATACCACACGATGCTATCGCCTATAATAATCAGATAATGCTTTACCCGAAACTTATTTTGAAGAATACATGCAGGATGGGAGTATGCCGGAGTATGTACTTACTCGAGATCGTGGTTATTTAACTGCTTTGTTGACTGATATTGTTTAGTGATCAGCAATAAAAGAAATGGGCTGAAGCTAGTGGAGCTGACTGAGAACATGATACTAGCAGGCCAGATTCGGTGCTTTCTATTATTTCAACTTAACTAGGCAGATATTCTGTGGAAGAATTTGACTGGGCTGTCATTGGCGCGGGGCCCGCAGGAATTGCTGCAGTGGGCAAGTTACTCGATGCAGGAATTAACCCCAATCGTTTGGCTTGGGTTGATCCAGCATTTTCGGTGGGTGATTTTGGCACTAAGTGGCGCAATGTTTCTAGCAATACTAAAGCCGGACTGTTTTTAAACTTTTTGCACGCCTGCCAATCATTTCACTATGCTGATGCTAATGTAGATTTTTCACTGAATGCAATCAATCCAAGTGAGACGTGTTTGTTACATTTAATGTCAGAACCCTTAGAATGGGTAACACAACAATTGAGTCAAACAGTCAGAACGCTAAAAGACCACGTTGAAGAATTACAACTAAAAAATAATCATTGGAATCTCACGTTATCAGATCAAATAATCCAAGCAAAACAAGTCGTTCTAGCCATTGGCTCGGAGCCTAAAACACTTTCTTATAGTGGAGTAAAGACTATTCCATTAGAAGTAGCGATGGACAGTGAGCGCCTAGGGCAACAGTGCCACCCTGAGGATTGTATCGCGGTATTTGGCTCCTCACATTCGGCAGTAATAAGTCTACGCAATTTGATAGAATATTCCTCAGCCAAGAAAGTCATCAATTTTTATCGGGCTCCCTTGCGATACGCCATAGATTTAGGCGATGAAATATTATTCGATGATACCGGATTAAAAGGTTTAACCGCGGCCTGGGCCAGAACTCATTTGCACGGCACACCGCCTGAAAAATTACAACGCGTGCATGCTTCGGATGAGAATATCGAGCATTGGCTACCTCACTGCAACAAAGCCATCTACGCCGTCGGTTTTGAGCATCGTGGCATCACAATCACTGACCTCAAAAAACTAGAATACAACCCCTACAATGGCATTATCGCTCCAGGATTATTCGGCTTAGGTATTGCTTTCCCCCAGGCAAAAATCGATCGATTCGGCAATCTCGAATATCGTGTTGGCCTGTGGAAATTCATGGATTACTTATCTACAGTCCTTCCAATATGGATGAAATATTCACTATAATCCTGAGAGGGAAAAAGCGCTAACACATATCGTTGCCCCTAAGACAAAAATACCGATTAAGAACACAATATTAAATGTAAGTCTTATTGTGCCTAAATGCCTGTAGCTGGCGCTTCAAACGGCTGTTAAGCACCATCAACCAGGGGGGCTGCACATTTCCCAGCACTGGAGCACCGTGGCGCAAGTCATTCGGCGCAATAACGACGGTAACATTCTTCACACCAACATGATACACCATGGCAAATAGCTCTTCGGCCAAACGATCACCAAGGGCAATACAACCAATTGAAAATCGCCCACCATGAATAAAAATATCACCACCTAAGCGTTTGCGGCCATCATTATAGGCACGCTCTAAGTCAAAGTGATTGGGGTAATCAATGCGCATGGAAACATCATATTTACTGAAAGGATTAAGCGCGGTAATG
>JBGSSQ010000098.1:0-10167 GCA_041736975.1 Gammaproteobacteria bacterium | reverse complement strand
AGGTTAGCTGCTTTGGCGTCTTCTTTGAGTTGCTCTTTTTTAGTTTCTTCTTGTAGTAATTGTTGGCAACGATCCAAAAATGGCCGAAAATTCATGGCGATATATACGGCGCCCTCATCAACATTTAGGGTGATATCAGTGGCGCAATAGCGCACTTTTTTGTTGGTATCTTGATCCGAGAGCTCTTTAATCCATATTCCTTCTGATATGTCAGCCAGTGACTCGTTTAACTTATGGTACATCCAAGCGGTATTAGCACGAATAATAGCATAGTATTGTGGCAGTAAATCCTGAAAGTGCTGTAAAATAAGGCCATAATAAGCAGATTTTTGCAGCAACGCTGTTGGGAATTGCACTTGCTGCGCCACAGCTGGATTATTGCCAAGATAAAAGCAACCACCACCACAAAAGTTATCCGCACCGAACTGTATTAATTTTGCTAAGCTCTGAGCACCGATCACTTCAAGCTGCCCATTCAACACAAATGGTTTCAATTGCTGTAAAAACAGTTGAAATTCTTCTTCGGCTACATGATTCAGTGTGGCATCAACCAATAAAATAAGTTTTTTATCAGGGTTTTGAGTGAGAGTAGAGCATACCCAGCCACCGACATCATTTTGAAATTGGCTCTCATTGGCGGCATTATTAGGATGAATTTCGGTAATTAAAATATCAGGGACGCCGGCTATTTTTTCCAATTGTGCTTCCTCAATCACCACGGCATTATGACCGCTTAGCATTTTTGTTAGCTGTGTGGTTTCAAAATAATTGCGATTTAAACACGCAATGGTAGGGGGCTTGTCACTATATTCCATTCTTGCAAATAATTGCATTAACTGATCAAAAATAGGAGCCATACCATACGGGTATAATCCAGCCGCAGCGACAACGCCACTCAAACTCGAGTCTGGCATTAAGCACTTTAGCATATTGATTGAGAAATCTGTTTGTATGGCAATGTTGGGGAAAGCCTCCAGACTTAACATCACAATCTCACAGAGATTTTGATAGGCTTTAGATAGTTGCACAATCGTGGCACCTTCACACAGCCATGGCGCTACTTGAGAGCATAACAAGGGCTCCGCAAAAGTGAGAAGATCCTGGTGTTTTGAAAATAAAGCGGATTGCCAACGGAGTATAAGGTCACGATATAAGCACATACCAGCATCTTGGACAGACATCATGGTGAGCGCGTTCAACACATCTTGCCAGTTGATAATACTACCACTGGCTGTTAATTCTGGGCTATTAATACCTAAAACCTTAGAGGCGTACTCAAACTCGACATCTGGCTCACCGAGCCTCACCGTCATGAGCTGGTGTAACCTGATACGATCAATGCTTGCGCCACACTGGTTAAACTGAGTAAAAACATGTTCGTCAAATAACTGATCTAATGAGGAAAATGTGAGCTGACACTTACCGCCATTCTTTAGCGTGAGCTCACCCACACAATAAAGATGACAGTCAATCTCCGGGACGCCTATAACAAACAGAAAATACTTGTTTTTAAGGTCTTTGCGAGCAAGGATTTTATTTACATCTGCTGCAGATAACTTAAATGGATCAAGCCGTATTACAAAAACTTGATGTTTAGCTTGATTCTGCGTGTTATCTATTGCTATTCGTCCATTATTTTTGTCATATTCATCAAGCTCTATGATGTGGTGAGTTGATGCGTAGAATGCCTGTAAAATTTTCAGTGATCGATGGGTGGCAATAGAGTAGTGCTCCACAAACAATTTTTTGCATCCCGTGAAAGCCTGAGAGAAAGACTTAAGGTAGTGTTGTGCCCAGGGCGCAATAGTTTCTAACTGCCGAAGAAATTCAGTACGCCAGTACCCTGGCATTTCTTGAGGTGCAATTAATGCGCTAGGATAACCTAAGAGTGCAGACTCTTTCTTGGTAAAGTCTGCATTATAATGCTGATACTGTAATAAATAGCCTAGACAAGCGCGACGCGTAATGGTGTCCTGCGGATCTTTTTCAAATAGAGCGCGAACAGTAGCCACGGGTGAATCATACCTTACTTTTTGAGCGGCTTGCTGTAAATCATGATTGATAAAAGCACGGTGTTTCGCCGACGAAATTTGTCTGGGTGCTGAGTGCGGCACACCATTTTGTTTGATATGGGGCTTTGGAATGTTGTTTTCCAATAAGTTTGTCCGCTTTGCTGCTGGCTTGTCTATGACTTTAACCTTAGCAACTGGCAGCGTTGGCTGATTGTAGCGATGTGATGGATTTACCAGCTTTTGATAACAAGGGTGCTGGTCAAGTTGGTCTAAATTCAGGTTGTCTTCAGCTAACAACCACACTAATTGTTGCTCTGGGGCATTGAGTAAAGAATTATTAAGAAACTCATTTTGATTTTTTAAAGTAGTGGTGCTATCGGGATGATTTTGTATTAAGCGAAGTAGTGGTTCACTTTGTAATTGCTCAAAATGGCGTCCTCTTATTTTTGTCATTAATGGAATAACATTTATTGGGGTGAGTGAATTTAATTCATCTGTTAAGCCAAAGTTCTCAACACTGACTTTGAGATATCTAAGCCCTTCTTTTTGTTGTGTTTTTTCGGCGGGAACATTTAGCCATGATGTAAACATTGACTTGATATCATCAACATGGTCAATTAAATATTGTGCCAACTCAACACAAATAGGTCCACAAGAGAATTGACCTTCGGCTTCTTTCTGGATGATATCGTTTGAGATAAAAATTCGATTAACAATTTTCGCCTCATTATTCTCGCAAACCTGCCCCAATATTTGGGTTATGTCTTTATTAAGCTTGAGACCAAGAGGGTTAATGACGAGTAGGTTGCTTTGATATAATACACCACAGACAAAATGGGCACTATCCATTTGTGCTGGGGCGGGAGTGATGAACACCGCAGGGCGGTTAACATCATTCGCGAGTTTATTGAGCCACTTGAGTTGTCTTATGAACGGTTCAGCAATACCCGTATAAAACACGTATTTAAGGCAATCTGCCTGATTGTTTAAGTGAATTAGGTAAGTCAGTGTTTTAATATCATAATCACTTGAAAACTCAGCTAAAGCTTTGTTAATGAAGTGTTCTACGGCATTATTGCCCAATTCTCGTTGTAATTCTAAGGTATCTTGCATTTTTTCTCTCAGTGTACATCAGTAGCATTTTTTTTGTTTATACTATAGTTAAATAAGGCAGATATTCCGGGTTTTTTCCATGTACAATGTCCAGATAATCCTGCTTGAAAGCGCTAGTGGCGGGCCCAACAGCACCGTTTCCGAGTATTTGATCGTCTATAGAGCGTATGGGTGTGACTTCAGCGGCAGTGCCCGTGAAAAAAGCTTCATCGCAAGAGTAGGCTTCTTCTAGGCTAATGTTTTTTTCAACCACTTCATAGCCTAACGTTTTAGCTCGTTGCAAAATAGTTGCACGCGTAATCCCAGGCAGTATAGTGCCTAATTGAGGCGTAAAGAGCACCTCATCTTTAACCATAAAAAAGTTTTCACCAGCACCTTCTGAAATAAAGCCTTCCTCGTCCAAAAAGAGTGATTCATGATAGTGTGTACCCTGCAAATCTAAGGTTGCTAAAATACTGTTTAAATAATGCCCGCATAACTTAGCATCCACAACCGTCGATTGCGGATGAATACGGATGTAGCGGCTGGTTTTAATATCAACGGCTTCGTGAGGAAGATAGGCTCCCCAAGGCCAGCACGCAATGGCTAATTGAGGTGGGCTGCCGACTGGATTGACGCCCATTTTACCATAGCCATAATAAGCGATAGGGCGTATATAACCGCATTTTAATTCGTTCACGCGTACAACTTCTTTTACCGCATTGACAATGACTTCATGGCTCCAAGGCAGCTGCATTTTTAAGACTTTTACAGAGTAGAGTAGACGGTGTATGTGATCGTCAAGCCGGAAAATAGCAGGCCCATTTTCTGAATCATAAAAGCGCATGCCTTCAAAAGCACCACCACCATAATGCAAGGTGTGCGTCAACACATGTACGGTTGCATCTTCCCAAGGTATCAAGTCACCATTAAACCAAATCGTTTTTGTGGTTTGCATTTAGGATTTCCTTTTGAGCAATTTTCGAATAGCTGGCAAAGCGTTTTGTGCCGCTATTTCCCCAGCACGAATTGATTTGCTTTGTTGGCTTAAATCAAAAGTGCCGACTCTTCCCGCTTTAGGGTTAATGATAATATCAGCACCTTCTGCGTTGTATTGACCAATAGCGTTAATGCTGATTTCAAAGGCTCTTTCAAATACCCCAACGAAAGAACTAGGCATTTTTTCATCCAAATCCCCTGCAATATTCACAGCTATAATAATATCCGGATGATAGCGTTTGGCAATCTTGACGGGAATTTGCTCGACTATGCCCCCATCAATTAAAGTATGACCATATAAGTTTACCGGGTGAACAGCGCCTGGCATAGCAGAGGAGGCATTGATAGCGGGAGGGATGGGGCCACTACTAATGACGGTTGCTTCACCAGAATATAAATCTGTTGCGACCACCACCAAAGGGATTCGCAATTGATAAAACCATCGTGAGCGCATATTTTTCAACAAGAAATGCTGAAGCTGCCGACCAGAAATAAAGCCGTAGCCGAAGGGAACATAAGAAAAGTCGGCAAGGTCAAAAAATTTAGTGCCGCTTAACTTACGCTCTACATCATCAGGATCAGCACTATCTCCATAAAATGCGCCTACAACGCTACCCGCACTGGTGGCAACAATAAGATCAACTGGTATTTTTGCTTTAGCCAGCACTTTAATGACACCAATATGCGCAAAGCCACGTGCGCCACCTCCGCCCAATACCAGGGCAACTCTAGGACATTTTTTTAATACAAGCTGTGGCGGTTCTTTTTGCGGAATAGGGATGTTCACAGGCCCCACACACCCTGAGAGAGAGAAGAGCAGGCATGAAATGACTATGACATGGATGACTATTCTCATCGATATTCCTTTTTTCATTGAGGGGTATTGCTGATGACAGCGCCTCGAAGATCATACGGCACAATGTTTGCTCGGTAAAGAAAAGATAATCCCCACGCTTCGCTCGTAATGACGTTGGGGTTAACGACGGTAGGGCGCAATGAAGATGGAGAAGGCTATGGCCGTGGAAGTCGCAAAAAAATAGATTGGTGGCAGTGAAACAAGCAGGATGAATTCCTTATGGGGAGGGGAATAGTCAACTGCCTGTTCACTGCCTGGTTCACACTATAGTGGCTTTGATCCCATTTGTCCTTGGGGTAATGTCTACATTTCATGTAAGACATTGACCAGTGCTCAAATTGAAGCGTTATATGGAGCGCATTGCTAAATTTCATGCTGCTGGTCATGAGCATGTTGGCAATTATAAGATATAAGGCGGGACACTCAGGATTAAAGGCTTATGAGTGCTTTTATCGTGTATTAGGATGTTAGCTATTTGGGTGGGGTAGGGAGGCGGGAGCGAGGGGCTCGTTAAGAGATATTCATACTCGAAACCATAGCGATTTGCAAACGTAGCATGTTTGTGCTACAATTACAGCATCTACTAGGAGGTAATGAAGTATGAAAACTGCTGTTGTTAGAGCGCGAATTGATGAGGGTTTGAAACATGATGTCGAGGGTGTTTTAGGGCAATTGGGGTTGTCTATGTCCGAAGCTATAAGTTTATATATGGCTCAAATTAAGTTACAGCATGGTATCCCTTTTGATATAAGGGTGCCCAATAAAGAGACGCTCGAAACTTTTCGTGATACCGAGGAGAAACGTAATCTTGTTCGCAGCAAAAACGCCGACGATATGTTCAAAAAACTGAAAATATAAAATGCTGAGCGCTGTCCACACTAAAAGGTTTAGCAAGGATGTTGAACTTGCTCGTAGGCGTGGTAAGAATTTGGCCAAATTAAAAGAAGTTATCGCCTGCCTGCTTGAGGAGGAGCAGCTACCCAGTAAATATCGCGATCATTCTCTAACAGGTAACTACGCCAATAGGCGTGAGTGCCATATAGAGCCTGACTGGTTATTGATCTATAAGCCCGGCGATGCAGAAATAGTATTTGAGCGAACAGGCACCCATTCTGATCTATTTAGGTAGCCGGCTAGTTACTTAATTCTATTAAATAACGCTTTGTAACCATTTCCTGTGCGTATGCGATGTTAGTAGTTAAAATGCTATCTGTCATTGAACTGGTGGGCCCACTTGGACTCGAACCAAGGACCAAGGGATTATGAGTCCCCTGCTCTAACCAACTGAGCTATGGGCCCGAACCTAGAAAGTATACTCAAAAAAAATGCTTTTGGCTAATCTTCTTCTTCAGAAAAGCTACGTAATTTTTCCGAGCGAGTAGGGTGGCGCAATTTGCGAAGGGCTTTGGCTTCGATTTGGCGGATCCGTTCCCGGGTGACGTCAAATTGTTTGCCCACCTCTTCTAAGGTGTGATCGGTGTTCATGTCGATGCCGAAGCGCATGCGTAGCACTTTGGCTTCGCGCGGGGTGAGGGAGTCTAGGATTGAACGTATGGCTTCGCGTAGGCCTTCGCTGGTGGCGGAGTCTACAGGGGAGAGGACGTTCATGTCTTCGATGAAATCACCTAAATGGGAATCGTCGTCGTCGCCTATGGGCGTTTCCATAGAGATAGGTTCTTTGGAAATCTTCATGACCTTTCGGATTTTATCTTCTGGCATTTCCATGAGTTTGGCCAGTTCTTCTGAGGTGGGCTCTACGCCGGTTTCCAGGAAAATTTGGCGGGAAATACGATTGAGCTTATTGATGGTCTCAATCATGTGTACCGGAATTCGGATGGTGCGCGCTTGGTCTGCGATGGAGCGGGTGATCGCTTGGCGTATCCACCAGGTTGCGTAAGTTGAGAATTTATAGCCGCGACGGTATTCAAACTTATCGACGGCTTTCATTAGGCCTATGTTACCTTCTTGAATTAAATCAAGGAATTGCAAGCCTCTGTTCGTGTATTTTTTCGCAATGGAAATCACCAGTCTTAAGTTGGCCTCAATCATTTCGCGTTTAGCGCGACGTGACTTAGCTTCACCAATAGACATACGACGATTGATTTCTTTGATGTCGGCGATGCTAAGATTTGTTTGTTCTTCTAACTCCACTAGTCGACGTATGCCACGTTTCACTTCTATGGTGTGAGAAGAGAGTGCTTCTTTCTGGTCGGGGTGTTGTTTGATGTATTGATCAAACCAATCGGGATTGGTTTCATTGCTAGGGAATGAGGTAATGAAACTTTTACGCGGTGTTCCCGATTTATGTACACAAAGATTGAGTATAATGCGCTCTTGTTTACGTACCGCTTTGAGCATGGCGCGAAGTTTGCGATTTTGCAGCATGAGCTGTCTTGGGGTGAGCTTAAAGCACATTAATACATCAGTAAGGGCTTGCAGATGTGTTTCGGTGGTGCTGTGATGGTTGCCATGGCGATCTAACGTTGTCTTGTATTTTTCAAAGGCCTCAGCAAGCTCACCGAAGCGTCGCTTAGCTTCTTCGGGATCGGGGCCAGAGTCGACTAGGTCGTCGTCAGTGTCTGTCTCGTCTATATCAGTGTCCACCCCTGTGGATTTGGCGGTAACAGCAGCTGTTTTGTCAATCGCAGCGCCCTTGGTTGTACTGCCATCTTCGTCTTCCCCGCCTTCTTCAGTGCTTTCACCTTCGGCGACTTCGTCATCTGTGTCGTCCGTAGCGGCTTTTTTGTCGGCCTCAGAGGGCACGGGCACTACTTCTTCATTTTCTTCAGGGATAATGTCAACGTCAGGTTCGTTTGCTGTTTCAGCAATGGCTTCAATATTGACGTCATCGTCAATGAAGCCTGTGATAATATCGCCTAGTCGTTTTTCACCGGTTTCTGTTGCCGCATATTGTTCTAACAGTGAGGCAACCACTTCAGGATAACGGCCTAAGGCGCCAAGAACGTGTTTGATGCCTTCCTCAATGCGTTTGGCGATATCAATTTCGCCTTGGCGTGTCAGTAGTTCAACAGTGCCCATTTCTCGCATGTACATGCGTACTGGGTCGGTGGTGCGGCCGAAGTCGGTGTCGACGGCAACCAGGGCAGCAGTGGCTTCTTCAACAGCACTGTCATCAATGGCTGGTTGAGAACTGAGTAAAAAATCTTCTTCACTGGGGGCTTGTTCAGTGACGGAGATGCCCATATCCGAAAGCTGGGAGATAATCGCATCGATTTGATCTGGGTCAACCATGTCTGAAGGCAGGTGATCATTAACTTCTTTAAAAGTCACGTAGCGTTGTTCACGCTCCTTACCTTTTTCGATAAGCGCTTTAAGCTGTGATTTTCCAGCTTCAGTGTTCGTCGGCATAGTGGGCTCCGCGGCAATAGGGTACGATGAAACCTTGCATTATATACTGAAATACGAGATCAAGCTAGTGGCTAGTTGCCTTCTGTTCTTCAAGTAGCTGTTTAAGTTGTTGTCTTTCTTCTTGAGTAAAGCTACCGGATGACACTTTTTGCATTAGTGCATTAATTTTAGTTTCATGCAGTTTGTCAGCAAGCCGTGCGAGGCTACCGCTTAATTCTTCAAGCCAAGCATCTTCTGGTATGAAGGGATCTTGGCTGGCTAGTTGGCCAATGAAAGCACGATGGGGGTCGTCATCCCAATAACTGAGCAAGCTGCCGGTGGTTAATTGCGGTTGTTGTTGACAGGTTGTGAGTAATTGGCCAAATAAGTCAACACCAGGGATCTCAGAGTCTAAGACATCAGTAGGGTTTTCAATGAGGGCCGCAAGTCCGGGGTTGTGTATGAGTAATCTCATAGCGTTAAGCAGATGGGTAGGTACACCAGGATCTTCGGGGGCTATGGGTGTCATGGTTGCAGCGCGTACTGGCGGTTGTGCTACATCAAGTGCTTCTGGGGATAATCCTACGCGTGCAGCCAACTCACCTTGTAGCAAATATTGATAAACACCCGAAGGCATTTTAGCAATCTGTTCTCGTGCCGCTTGGGCAAATTTCGCTTTACCGGCGATGCTATCAATATCAAGATCTTGGCTGAGATAATCAAAGAGAGCTTCAGGCAATGGTACCGCATTGGCGATTAACATAGCCCATTCGGCTTCACCAAATTGTCGAATAAAACTATCGGGGTCTTCATTATCAGGTAGATGAACAAAAGAGACATTATAACCGTCTCTAATAATCGGCAGTACTGTTTCTAGCGCGCGAATGGCCGCGTTTTGTCCGGCATTGTCACCGTCAAAACAAAAGACTACGTCTGAGGTATAGCGGAACAAGCGGTGTAAGTGTTGTGGTGTGGTAGCGGTGCCTAGTGTGGCCACAGCATTGGTCACGCCGAATTGAGCCAGGGTAATCACATCCATGTAGCCTTCAACAATGATAATTTGATCGAGTGCTTGATTGCTTTGACGAGCTTCGTAGAGACCATACAGCTCGGTGCCTTTATGGAATAGGGTGGTTTCAGGTGAGTTCAGATATTTAGGATTATCATTGCCTAAGGTGCGTCCACCAAAGCCTATAATTTGTCCTCGCAAATTGCGAATGGGAAACATGAGGCGGTCGCGAAATCGGTCGTAGTAATTGTCTTGATTTTTTTCAATCAACATCCCGGCATCTAATAATAAACTACGCTGCTCGGTTGTTTTACCTAATTGATGAAGTAGATTGTCCCAGCCTGGTGGTGCATAACCTATACCGAAATCACGAATGATTTCTTTGCTTAAACCGCGCTTTCTCACATAATCTAATACCGCGGTATTTTGTTTGAGCTGTTGATAATAGTAGAGCGCAGACTCTCGTGTCATGCTGATTAGCGATTGGTGTTGCGGGTGTTGTGTTGAACTACCACTTTGTGGAAGCTCTAGCCCCACACGGTTAGCGAGATTTTCAAGAGCGTCTAAAAAATCCAAACGATCGTATTGCATCACAAAACTAAGGGTATTGCCGTTAGCGCCACAGCCGTAACAATGATAAAACTGTTTTTGTGGGTGAACGTGAAATGAGGGGGTTTTTTCCTGGTGAAAAGGACAGCAGGCAGTAAAGGTGGTGCCTGCTTTTTTAAGCGGTATGCGTGCTTTAACGGTTTCTACAATATCCAGGCGGTGTAGAACGTCATCAATAAACGATTGCGGTATTCTGGACATAATTTGTGCCTGGCATGAGTAATTTAAGAGACTTAATCAAC
>JBGSSQ010000096.1:0-1729 GCA_041736975.1 Gammaproteobacteria bacterium | reverse complement strand
AGCATTGAAAAATAAAATGAACTCCATTATCAATCCTGGATCAACCACAGGCACTTTCTCTGGTGGATCTTCATCTGGCGGATCTGATTTCGATGCCGCTTCCTATGGAGTCCCGGCAGAAGTAACGCTACCAAGTGGTGAATCGATATCAACTGGCTTGCCCACAAAGTCAAACTAAGTCTATTGTAAGAAAACAGCAGTTCCCGCTTCATGCGGGGACTGCTGCCCAAGTAATCAATCCTGTAACGAACCCACTCCCCACTCATTCAACCACAACCTCACAGCACCTATAGTCAAACCTGACTCAACAAGCCTCGACCACACATCGCTGATTTTAAACTCCATGCTCTCTATCTAAATAAGCTTTAACACCACTGGCTACATCGTGAAATTTTTCTTCATAACCAACACTTCTAAGCGCTGTGATATCCGCTTGTGTGAAACTTTGATAACAACCTTTCAGATGGTCAGGGAAGGGGATATATTCAATTTCACCTCGACCATGCCAAGCAATAACGGCTTGTGCTACCTCATTAAAAGTTTGGCTGCGCCCTGTTCCCACATTGAAAATACCTGATTGTTTGGGGTTGTCTAGAAACCACAAATTAACGGCAACAACATCATCAACAAAAACAAAATCTCTACGTTGCTCACCATCATCATATCCATCGGTACCCGCAAATAATTTCAGCTTACCTTTTTCTTTAATTTGGTTATTAAAATGAAAAGCCACACTTGCCATACTGTCTTTATGCTGTTCACGTGGACCATAGACGTTAAAATAACGCAGTCCTACAACCTGCGAATGATCTGTAGGCAATACTCGGCGTCTATAGCAATCGAACTGATGTTTGGAGTAGCCATAAACATTTAACGGCAATTCATTGCTAAGATTTTCAGTGAATATTTGATTACCACCATAGACCGCCGCACTGGAAGCATAGATAAAAGGGATACGATTTTTCAAACAAAAATGTAGTAATATTTTTGAATACTCGTAATTATTATTCATCATCATACGACCATCCCATTCCGTGGTACTGGAACAAGCGCCCTGATGAAAAATCGCTTTTATGTCTTTAGAATTATATTTGTCGTTGATAATGTCATTGAGAAAATCATCTTTGTCACGGTAATCACGCAATGTGCAATCAACAATATTGCGAAATTTTCTACCATCAGACAAGTCATCAACAACCAACACATCGGCAATATCACGTTGATTCAACGCTCGAACTAAATTACTACCTATAAAACCTGCTCCACCAGTGACAACAATCATGCTAACTCCTCATGACGAATTTTTTTAACCATTCCCGATGTGGAATGCCCATCAACAAAAGGTAGTATACGCACAGCACCCCCACTCGCTAGCACAGCACGTGAACCCGCAATTTTATCAGGCTCATAATCTCCGCCTTTCACCAGCACATCCGGCAGAATGCGAGTAATTAATCTTTCAGGTGTATCTTCACTAAAGGGAACCACCCAATCAACCACACGCAAGGCGGCCAAGACAGACATGCGATGTTCCAGGGAATTAATAGGACGTGTAGGCCCTTTTAAACGAGCCACTGAAGCATCATCATTAACAGCCACAATTAAACGCGAGCCCAATGCTTTGGCTTGTTGTAAATAGGTGATGTGGCCAACATGGAGAATATCAAAACAACCATTAGTCATGATAATACTCTCACTATGCGATCGCGCATCGGCAACGCTAATCAAT
>JBGSSQ010000084.1:0-8468 GCA_041736975.1 Gammaproteobacteria bacterium | reverse complement strand
TATATTTTTTAACAACTCTTTCTCGTTCGCGCTGTATTTCGTCACTGACCTTACCGACCTGCGTACCAAGCATGTCTGTCAATTTTTGAGGTACCGAACCACCTCTATCAACTACTGTAAGTTTGTCACGATAATAATACTCACAATCGTCATTGAATGTTGCTTGAAACATTCTGAAGAGTTCCTGGAGAAATTCAGGGTCAGTTTTATGGAGCGGTTGCAATTTACCACTCAAATCATCACCCTGACCCAAAATTATGTCATGCATAACACCAATGTATTCCGGATAATTCACATCAGTTGTCATGTAATAACCTGGGTGAATATAGTACATTAGGTGGGCTGGTAAATCGCTGAATTCAATAGGCTTAAATAAGTTAAAGTACTGTGTTGATAAATTGGGTAGGTCAATATCTAGCTTTTTCATAATTGACATTCCTAGTTTGGGTATTTAATGTTGAATGACTTGTATAGCGATAATCAGAACTGAAAATAGCACAATAGCCACCATGCCCACTTTTCCGCCAGGGGCAAGATATAGCTGCGGCAGCCCACGGTTTCTTCCCGACCAAGCCATTGCAGCGGGTAAAATACCATGCAAAATAGCCACGAAAACTCCAGCATAGCTCAGTGCCAAAATAAACCCACTGGGATACAATAATGCATAGCTAAGGGGAGGGATGAAAGTTAAAAAAATCACCAGCCCTTTTCCAAGATGGGTGCGTGGAATTTTCAAACCATCGGCTAAAAAATCAAATAAGGCCAAAGATAAACCAATAAAAGAAGTCGCAATGGCAAAGAAAATAAAAAATTCAATAATCATCACTAAAGAGTGATTTTGAGTTAGTGAAGCAAGAGTGGAAGCAATGGCTGTTGTTGGTTGCCCACTGTGTTGTACTGTTTCTAAGCTAAGCTTACCTGCCACAGGTATAGTACCGAACACCACTAAATCCCAAAACAAATACACGAGCAGACTGATCAAACTACCTAGCACAATGGTTTTGACTAAATGCTTCACATGGCCCGCAAGATACAAGCGCATACTGGGAATGACCACATGATAGCCAAATGCCGTGCTTAAAATTGGAAAGGCCACTAATAGTGATAGTGGTTTGCCTTCCCATAAATAGGCCGCATGCAAGCTTGGTATGGTAAAAAACACCATCAATAAATACGTAAGAATTAAGCCAACGAATAAAAATCTATTGAAGCGATCGACCATTCGCGCACCAAAATAAACGATGGTTGAGGCTACAGCAATCCAAGGGAGTGGTCTAACCCAACTATTGATATTGACTCTTGCAACCGCACTCAAAGCAGTTTCAACTAAATCACCCCCAGCTGATAAATAAGCGGCTAACAAGGAATACAATAAAAGTAAATAGGTAAACCATGCTACACCTTCCCCCATGCGTCCCAATGTTAACTTTGCCATGGAAATAAAATTGGATTCTGCTGGTAGATAAAGATTAACTTCCAACACGTACAAGCCTGTCAGTGCCATTGCTGACCAAAAAAGGACAAGGGCCGCACATGACCCAAGAAACCCTCCACTGGCCATGGTCACAGGGAGAGCTAACATACCAGCGCCAATGCAAGTACCTGCGATAATAAATACCGCACCCCTGGTACGATTAATACTCATGCACTAGACGCTATAATACATATCAAATTCAACTGGGTGAGGAACAGTGCGTAATCGATTAATTTCCTGAACTTTCAACTGACCATAGGCTTCTAACAAATCTTTTGTGAACACATCACCCGCCAACAGAAAATCCATATCTTCACGTAGGGCTTGCAAAGCTTCTTCTAAAGTGCCGGCCACTTTGGGGCGACTTCGCATTTCATTAGTCGAAAGCTGAAATAAATCTTGATCCAAAGGATCACCTGGACTGATCTTTCGTTGAACCCCATCCAGTCCTGCCATCATCATTGCTGAAAAAGCCAAGTATGGATTAGCGGCAGGATCAGGGAAGCGCACCTCTATACGGGCGGCTTCTGGCTGCGCCACATGAGGAATTCGAATGGCTGCGGATCGATTACGCGCAGAATAGACTAAAAACACCGGCGCTTCGTAACCAGGGACAAGACGTTTATAACTATTCGTGGTTGGATTGGTAAAAACATTTAGCGCTCTGGCATGCTTAATGATCCCACCAATAAAATGCAAAGCGGTATCCGACAAACCACTGTAACCATTACCTGAAAAAAGATTTTTACCATCTTTACTTAATGAAATATGACAGTGCATTCCACTTCCATTATCACCCGCTAATGGTTTCGGCATGAAGCTAGCGGTTCGCCCATATTGATGAGCGACATTGTGTACTACATATTTCAACAGCTGCATGTTATCAGCCATCTTGAGTAAATTAGAGTAGCGAATATTGATTTCTTGCTGACAAGGTGCCACCTCATGGTGCTGTCTTTCAACTTGAATGCCCAAATCTTGTAAAACCAAACAGATGGCCGAACGCAAATCTTGTGATGAATCCACCGGGGGGACTGGAAAATAGCCACCTTTTACCCTAGGGCGATGACCTGAGTTACCACCTTCGTAGATTTTGGATGAGTTCCACGATGCTTCGTCAGCATCTACCTGAGAAAAAACATGATCCATATCAATTTTCCAACGCGCGTCTTTAAAAATAAAGAATTCGGGCTCTGGACCAAAAAAACAATAATCGGCAATGCCAGTCTGGCGTAAATAAGCTTCAGCTCTTTTTGCTACCGTACGTGGGCAGCGTTCGTAACCTTTCATGGTGGCTGGATCCAGCACATCACAGGTCATCACTAGTGTGGGGCTTTGAAAAAACGGGTCTATCTTCGCGGTACTGGGATCTGGCATCAACACCATATCGGAGGAGTGAATATTTTTCCAACCAGCAATTGACGATCCATCAAACATGGTGCCATCACGAAAAAAAGCCTCATTGACCATGCTAGAGGAAACACTGACATGCTGTTCTTTTCCTCGTGAATCTGTGAAGCGAAGATCAACAAAAGCAATTTTTTTGTCAGCAATTAATTCAAGAACGTTGGAAAAAGACATAATGGTTTGGCTCCACGGATACAGTTGAGGAATCAACTCCCGCCGGGAGGCGAGAGCTGATTAAATACCCATTCATTTCTAGAAAATTTACTCAGAAGAATCTGAGCTCGTGCTAGTTGAAGAGTCATCGGTCACGGCTTTAGTAGCGTCACTGTTATCAGTTGCAGCATCAGTAGACTTAACAGACGGTTTTACATGTTTAATGTGGTGCCTTCTGTGTTTCACTGTGCGCTTTACTTTAGGGTGATGAGCTGGCTTTACAGACGCTTTTTTTACTGTCTTAGTTATGCTTTTATCTTCAGTCACTTCTTTCTCAACAGACACTCCGTTTGTGCCTTGAGACTTATGAAAGTGACGGTGGTGGTATCCAGCATGATGGTGCTGAGCAGGCATAGTCATTGTCGGTGCAGGTTCAACTGGCGCTTCAGAACTTGAAGTACTAGTACAACCAGCAACGAATAATCCTGCAGACAGTAACAGGATGTATGATATTGACTTTTTCATGAAATTTCTCCGTAAATTAACTCTAACAAAATTCAGAACTCAAGGTAACGTTAGAAGCGTCTACTTGCAACGAATAGCTTACCTATTTCTGCTGCAATTTACAATATGTTTCCTTAACAAAGAAAGTTGATATTAGTCCCAATGCTAAACAAATAGGCAGTGCCAACATAGCTTGTCGGTATGCCTCAATCGAATAGAAAGGAGCACCGTCAACAAGCTTGCCGTCCCACTGCAAATCTAAAAACCAACCAATTAAAGGCTGGAATGCGGCCGCAATTATTATCGACGCCATATTGGCAAACGCTAATGAAGTTCCCGCCACTTTTCTTTCATTAATCTCACCGGCCAACGCATAAGAAACACCTACGCCGGTATTCGCTAGACCATAAAGAAACATCAATATGAACAATGTGCTAACCGATAAATTTGGCCAATATAGAGCCGCTGTCATCGTGATCAAACTCAACAAGGCAGAACCATACATCACCGGCTTTCGACGTTTAATACGATCAGACAACATACCCGCTAAAGGTCCACCAACCACCCAGCCTAAAAAGATACAGCTTATAGCAACTGCTGCCGTTACCTTGTCAAAGCCATTATTATTTTGTACATAAGTAGTACCCCAGAATTCTGCAAATGCGCCGGTAGGAGCATAAATGAGCCCGACGTAGAAACCATTCAACCAACTTTGTGGATTTTTGAGTACTCGTGTGAACGCATCCCAAAAAGAAATCGGTATCAAAGACTGCGAGGTTGTCTCACGCTCACCATGAGGACCAATGTGGTTATCTCTAACAATCAAACCGATTAGCAGTGCAACTAACATCAGGATTCCACCGATTAACCACATGGTTTTACGCCAGCCTAACCCCTCCACTAAAACAGACAGTGGACCAGCACCTAATGCCGCACCGAGCATCCCCAGTGCTTGAGTCAAACCAGCTAACAAACCAAACCGCGTAGGACTAAACCACATAGTGGCTAATTTTAGAGCGCCAACAAAGGCAAAGGCGGCTCCAAACCCCATCAAGAACCTACCTATTTGAGCTACAAATAAACCATGAGCAACAGCAAAAGTCATGCAGCCTAAGCCACACACAGCGGCTGTGAACGTTAATAATTTGTGTGGGCCATAGCGATCAACTAACATACCGACGGGCATTTGCATGACGATATAGGGCCAAAGGAACGTGCTAGACAAAGCACCGACCATCAATGCCGTCAAGTGAAATTCTTGGGATAACTCAGCAACAATAACATTCGGTGCTACACGCCCCAAATATTCAGAAAAGAAAAATGCCGCACCTAAAACCCAAATTAACCACGGATATAACCAGTGATGTTCTTTTGAATCCACTTGAATCACCTCATGAACGTTTTTCGCACTGTTATCCATAGCCTTTTAGCCCCTCGATCTCATCAAGAAAAAACCTAAAATGGCGAACACTAGTACAGGCATTACTGCCGCTAAAACCGGCGGCACTTGATACACTAAACTAACCGGTCCCAAGAACTGATTCAACATATAGAACACAAACCCAACAGCAACCCCCGCAACAATTCGAACGCCCATGGTCACTGTACGCAACGGACCGTCGACGATAGGAACTGCTAGCAAAATCATCACTAATGTCGCAAAAGGCAACATGAGTCTGCGCCAAAAAGAAAACTCAAACGGGCCAGCATTTTGACCACTCTGTTTACGAAACTGCACGTTGCGATACAGCTGCGGCAATGATTGCTGTGCCGGCTCTATATCAATCAAACCCATCATACGTGGGTCTAATTGTAAATTCCAGACTTGCTTATCAAATGTATCCCGACTCACATGTTTTGTTTCAAAACGGCTTTGTTTTACATTATAGAAATACCAGCGTCCGTTGTGAAATTCGCCACGCTGCGCAAAACTCGCTAAAATCAGCTCGTGGTGATCATCAAAATAATAGCGCGTCACATCCTGCCATTTTGATCCGCTAACCAGGTTTCTAATATTGATAAAATTTGTACCATCTCGCACCCAGGTACCATTTTCAGTTTTCAAAGTATTGCCACGACTCAATGCACGTGATTTCACCGTAGAAGCGATATCAAATGCATATGGCGCCAATGACTCACCCGGTAAAGCCACTAATACAGTGAGAAATACTGCCGCTAATAAAACAGAGGATGTAATCTGCCACAATGACATTCCCGCTGAATGAAAGGCAATTAATTCATTGCGCGATGCCAGTCGGCCAAGCCCAACAATACTGCCAATAAGCGCAGCCATGGGAAATAATTGATACACTTTAGACAACAGCATCATTGGAACGACAAAGGCTACATGACTGAGCGTAAAATCGCCCTTACCTACATCCTTCAACTGCTGAGCTAATTCTATAAAACTCTCTATAGCTAACAGCAATAACAGTATCATCAAAATAGATTGAATCACCTGTTTACCAATGTAATTACGATATATTGTCACTGCACTCGCCTCAAACGCCATTGCCTGAATACACCAGCATGCTGCATAAATAAAACACAGCCTAGCAAAAACATAACGGCATGAACCCACCACAAGCCTATGGATGGCGACAATAACCCACGCTCAATCCAAGATCGACTCACAAACAAAAAATCGATATAGACAATATAAATAATAATGGCCGGCAGCAATTGTGCGAAACGTCCCTGCCGACTATTCACACGACTCAGCGGCACACCAATCAAAGCCAGAAAAAACACTGACAGGGGCATAGCTAAGCGCCACTGCAATTCAGCCGCCGCCATACGATTAGTGCTTTGCTCATGCCATAACTCTATCGTGGACAAATACTGCTCTAAACGCTTTACCCCAATTTTAGGCGTAGGCATTCTTAGGCCATAGTGGTCAAAGGCAACCAATTGAAAAGCCTGCTCTCCAGGATTTCCTTGATAACGAAAGCCTTTTTGAAATTCAACAAAATCATCATGCGTCTTAGGATCGCGTACTTGTTTTGCACTCTGTGCAGACATAGCGCCCCAGGTTTTCAAATGTTTTTCATAAGGAATTTCTGCAGCAAAAACATTCTCCACACGATTGCGACTTCTAGACATTTTCTCAGCATAAACAACATATCGACCTGAAATCAATTGAAAGCGCCCAGGCGTCATTTTTTCCAAAGGAGAGGCCACTGCTGCTTCTGCCAAAATATGTTCACGATAATAAGCCATATTGGGCTCAACCCACAACATCAGCACACTCACGAAGGTAGAAACAATCACCGCCCCAACGAGGGTAAAGGCCAATAGCTGCATTCGACTGAACCCCGAACAAAACAAAGCCATCATTTCATTGGCAGCGTAAAGACGTCCGTAGGTGACAAGAATTGCCAAATAATAGCCTAAAGGAATCATAAACCCGGCTAATAGGGGAACTTGTATAGACATCATTTGTAAAACGGATTTCGCTGTCATACGCCCCAGCGCAGCATCGCCTAGATAGCGGACGAACTGGTTACAGATGAGAATCGTTAGCAACACCACTGTGATAACCAGCATGGTGTTGATAATCTCTCGATTTAGGTAGCGAAGAATGATAGGCGACACGTTTCTTCTCTTTTAAAAGTCTAGGCCAAATAGTACCCTGGCACGGCCCTGAATGCTAGCGTCATGGGGAAACGATATGTTAACATAAGGCATGCGTACCGATTTTTACTTATTAACCACTGACAGTCTTGAAGAACGTGATCAATTCGCGTGCAGACTTATAGAAAAAGCTTTTTTGGCCAAGCATACTCTCTATGTGGCCACAGACTCTGAAGAACAAGCAGCCAAATTTGACCTTCTGCTCTGGTCATTCAGACCCGACAGCTTTGTTCCGCATAGTCGCCTAGATGCCAGTGAATCCGCCCCAGTCATAATCGGTCATGCCCAGTTCAATTCTCCTCTGGAGATTTGGCTAAACCTTAGCCAAGAGCTACCCCCGACTGACCTTGCTTGCAGACGCTTAATAGAAATTGTACCCACTATTTCGACCGTACAAGATGCAGCACGACAACGTTTTCGCCACTACCGAACCCTGGGATATACCCTCAACACTCATAATGTCAATTAAGGCTCACGAACATGTCCAACATTAAAACGCCCGTTACTTTTGAAAAATCCTTCCAACCAGAGCAAGCTGAATCACGTTGGTATCAGTATTGGGAAAAAGCAGGCTATTTCCAGCCATCTGGAACGGGTGATCCCTATTGCATCATATTGCCGCCACCTAATGTTACCGGCACACTGCATATGGGCCATGGTTTCCAAGTCAGCCTCATGGATGCACTGATTCGCTATAAGCGCATGCAAGGGTGCCAAACATTATGGCAAGCGGGAACCGACCATGCCGGAATAGCCACCCAGATGGTTGTTGAACGTGAGCTAGCTAAAAATCAACTCTCTCGCCATGATTTAGGACGGGAACCATTTATTGAGAAGGTCTGGGAGTGGAAAGAGCAATCCGGCAATACCATTAAACAGCAACTCCGACGCATGGGCGCTTCACTGGATTGGAGCCGAGAATATTTTACCATGGATACACCGGTATCGGCTGCCGTGGTAAAAAGCTTTGAATCGCTCTATGACGAAGGACTAATCTACCGAGGTCAAAGACTTGTCAATTGGGATCCTGTGCTGCACACCGCCATTTCAGATCTTGAGGTGGTATCCAAAGAGCAAGAGGGGCATTTGTGGCACATACGTTACCCTTTCAGTGATGGCAATGGCCATATCACCATCGCTACCACACGCCCCGAAACCCTACTCGGCGATGTGGCTGTGGCGGTACACCCCGACGATCCTCGTTACCAAGCCTTAATTGGTAAAACACTTCAGCTACCGTTAACAGACCGTCAAATCCCCATTATTGCCGATGCCGCCGTGCTCCAAGATTTTGGCA
>JBGSSQ010000075.1:0-3033 GCA_041736975.1 Gammaproteobacteria bacterium | reverse complement strand
GATATGTTGCATTTGTCACCTTGTGTGTGTATTTTCATTTATTACTTGACACTTCTCATAATGTAGTACGTTATTGCAATTGTCAAGGTGAGCATTATTGCTTGATAAGGATTTTTTGTCATGTACACAGTCACTGTTAATACACATAGGCCATATTCAATACATATTGGTGAGTCGTTACTCCGAAGTGCCTTGTTAATAGAATCATGCGCAGGTTTAGCCTCTGAGTGGGTGATCATTACCGATAATAATGTTAAAGCGCTTTATGCTGAGCATCTTAGGCAGTGCTTTCACGGTCACTTTAAAGTTCATTTGATTAGTATTCCGCCAGGTGAGCATACTAAGTCTCGTGAGATGAAGGCTGCTATAGAAGATCAAATGCACGGACTAGGTTGTGGTCGTGATATAGGTATTAGTGCTTTGGGTGGTGGTGTGATTACCGATTTGGCCGGTTTTATAGCGGCAACCTATTGTCGTGGCGTTCCTGCTGTGTATATTCCTACCACACTCCTCGCTATGGTCGACGCTACCGTAGGTGGGAAAACCGCTGTTAATACACCCCACGGTAAGAATTTAATTGGTGCGTTCGCGCAACCTCGTGCTGTTTTTGCTGATATTGGCGTTTTAGTGTCGTTAGACCAAATGAATTTTGTTAATGGTATTGTTGAATCGATTAAGCATGCTTTGATAGCTGATGCTGACTTCTTTGAGTTCATAGATTATCATGCAGATGCAATTTTGAGGCAGGATACCATTATAGTAAAAAAATTGATCATCCGCAGTATTGAAATTAAAAAACACATTATTGAAGTTGATGAATTTGATACTGGAAAACGTGCGTTATGTAATTTTGGTCATACTATTGCACATGCATTGGAAAGTCATTTCGACTATTCATTAAGTCATGGTATTGCCGTTGCTTTAGGGATGATGGTTGAAGGGTTTTTGAGCATGGGTCATGCTGGTTTATCTAATGATGAGTATGTTAAAATTAAAAATATCCTCATGAAATTTGGAATATCAAAGCATATCATTGAAAAACATAAAGTCGACTATTCAGCATTGAAAAATCTATTACAGAGCGACAAAAAATCTGTTGGGTTAGAGCCCCATTTTGTTTTGCTCAATGCTATTGGATCCTCATATATACCCGTAGGTGGGTATACTTCAACTGTTGCACACAGCTATATTGCAGAGGCTCTTTGTTCAATCTAATGTTCGACGAAAGCGTTTCATGCCAACTAGCACCACGGCTATTGTGAAGAGTATAATGTAGCCAATTTGATGCCATATCATCATAAATCCGTTTCCCTTCAGAATAATGCCACGTACTATAATGAGGTAATGTGTTAGCGGTAAAATGTTGGATATCCACTGTATAGAGTGAGGCATGCCAGCTACCGGAAACATAAAGCCAGAGAGTAGTATGGATGGTAGAAAGAAGAAAATATTCATTTGCACTGCTTGAAGCTGGTTAATGGCAAGTGTGGAAATAGTGATGCCAACTGTTAAATTCGCTGCAATGAACGGTAGTGTGGCTATCATCAAAAGTAACACGCTGCCTTCGAAGGGAACGCTGAAAATCATACGCGCAGCAATGGCGATAATAATCAGCTGAATGTAACCAACAAAAATGTAGGGCACTACTTTTCCTGCCATCACTTCAAGCGGCGTGACGGGTGTGGACCGTAAATTTTCCATGGTGCCTCTTTCGCGCTCACGGGTAATAGCTAGCGCGGTAATCATAACCATTGTCATGGTAAGGACAACCCCCATAAGGCCAGGTACGATATTATATTGTGTAATGGCTTCAGGATTATATTTAGCGTGTATAATCAGTTTGACAGGAGGGGGGCTGGGTATTAATGATGAAAATCCCCTTTCCAGGTCTGTGTTAAAAACGCTTCTGCTGAGTGTGCCAATCGAAGTGATGGCATTGACTGAGGCTACTGGATCTGTGGCGTCAACGCTAACAAGTAATTCGGGCTGATCGCCCCTAATTAAATCACGTGTGAAATTAGGCGGAAATTGCACGACAAAATTAACATCCCCTCTCGCCAGAAGTTCATCGCTTTCTTTTTCTGACACGTTGCCATGGGTGATGTTGAAATATTCTGTATTTTTCAGTGCAGCAAGAAATGTGCGGGTATAGGAGCTGATGTCGCCATTAACTACTGCAGTAGGCAAGTTTTTTGGATTTGTGTTGATTGCAAAACCAAATAGAGTGAGTTGAATAATAGGGATGCCAATTAACATGGCGAAAGTGACTCGGTCGCGGCGCATCTGAGTGAATTCTTTATAGAACATCGCTATAAATCGGGCCCAAGAGAATACGGTGTTCATGGGCTACTCTCCATGTGTTGCTGAAGTGTATTTAATAAATATATCTTCTACAGTAGGCTTAACTTGTTCCCAATTATAGGGTGCTTGGTTAAATTTTTGAATGCTATTTTCTAGTGTTTCACTGCTGGAGCTACTGACATGAAGATATTGACCAAAGTTGGTGACTTGCTCAATGGCCGGCTCTTCGCGTAGTTTGTCAGCTAATACATCTAAGTCAGGGCCTTTTACTTGCCAGGTTTTTAATTTGGACATTTCTATGATCTCTTCAACAGTGCCGCGAACCAGTATTTTCCCTGCAGAAATATAGGCTAATCGACTGCAGCGTGCTGCTTCATCCATATAGTGCGTAGTGACCAAGGTTGTAATGCCTTGTGATGAGAGTCGATGTATTTCATCCCAAAACTCCCGGCGTGCTTTGGGGTCAACGCCCGCTGTGGGTTCGTCTAACAAAAGTAATTTAGGCTGGTGGAGTACCGCTGCTGCAAGGGATAGTCTCTGTTTCCAGCCACCTGAGAGTGTGCCAGCCAGTTGATCTTTTTGTGTCAATGGTAGCCCAAAGAATTCTAGTGCTTCGACAATACGCTGTTTTCGGTTGTTGATGTTGTACATTCTAGCAATGAACTCGAAATTTTCGTAAATAGACAGATCTTCATATAAGCTAAACTTTTGCGTCATATAGCCAATGTTGGC
>JBGSSQ010000074.1:0-1903 GCA_041736975.1 Gammaproteobacteria bacterium | reverse complement strand
GATGTTGTAAAGCATCTGGGTTATAGTATGCATCAAACACCGTTTGGTATGGTCTTGGAAAAAGAGTTGGAATGTTTCATAGATCTTAAAAATGAAAAGATCACTATTCCTTGGCTAGTTCATACACCTGGTCAATTCTTTCCATTCTCTAGAATGCTTCCACTTAAAAATGATCGCATCTATGAACCCAATGGCTTACTCTCTTCCACAGCGGGTTCAAGATCAACTTTTCTCATTCCTAATATTGGCTCAGCTACAAATCACTCTAATCTACAGCGTGACTTTAACGTGCAGAGTCCACCTCCAAAATCACTTTACGAGCATTGGTACATCTTTAAAGAAATTATCAATAGCGAGGTTGTCAACTCAGACTGGAGATGTTGCGTGGTTTACTTTTCCGAGAAATGGATCAATCAAATTAATAGAGATCATGCATGGAGTCATCTCAAAAAATATTTACATGAACTCGCTTGGAATCAATATGAATACAGTCGGAATCGAGTTTTTTACGATATTACATTTTCTATGATTCAAAAAATGCGAAATTTAAAACCTAATCCTTATTTAGCAGATACTGCTCGCCATTTGTTTGCCACCGCTTTAGGCGGCGCTCCAGGCTATGTTCCCGCACATAATGATGAAGCTATGCCATTTTCAATTCTTCACCAAGCTTTTCCTAGTTCCTATGGTTTAAAGAAATACCTCCCCTCCATCATGAAACCCGCGCATTTTAGTTTTGAAAGAGACACCTCATCTATTTATTATTCCTTACAGAACCCTTCGACTCATGTATTCTCTCCAAAGTCTCGTGAAGCTTCTAATACGATAGCGGAAATGAGAGAGTTGGCTCATATCATGAGAATTTTCACCGAAGAGTTAGCACGTGATGACGGGATTTGTGCAAATACCATTATTGAGAAAATAGCGAAGAGTATTCAGTTTCAGTATTACCATAACAAGCATGATAGACACGGCGTGATTAAGCCATCAACAGAAATACCCGTGTTAGATGAGCGTTTCAATCTCATCAGTAGTGAGTACAGAAAAAAAGGCGCAGTATTTGCCTGTGATGCACCATTTGTTCGGGGATGCATCAGCATTAGCAAAAATATTCAAACATAATCACTATAAAATAAGCATGAAATAAAACAGGTAGCGCCAATAACCAGGCTAATGTACCAAAGTGTCTCACCACCCATGTATTGAAACACTAAGCCACCCATCATTGGCCCCAATACAATACTTAAAGCATAGGTACTTTGAAAAACCACCATGCTCCGTCCTTTTTTACGTTGAGGACCCACTTCATAACAAATGCACTGAGCATTGGACATAAATAACATTTCCCCTGTCGTCCATACAACGCAAGAAAAAATGGCTATCAGAAAAGTGACTGAAAAACTCAGGATCAACATCCCTAAGCCCATCAGCAATGCGCCTACTCCTAAAATGACAAGTTTATTCATCTGACTTGTCAGATGAGTCAGCGGCGCTTGGAAAATCACAATTAACACCGTATCTAATAGATACAAATAACTAATCGACCTATTGCCCAGACTGGGGAAAGATTTTTCAATATAGATAGGATAAGTTGTGCTTAATTGAGCGATGATTAATCCAATCAAAAATAGACTTCCCAACACAATGTACAACAGTGTGGCATTCTCTTTTGACGGCTCTTGATTTGCTTCGACAACTCGCAATGCTTGATCTTGAGACTGAACTATAGGATCACGCTTACAACAAAGATAGATCGAGCACACACATAAAAGAACACTGAAAAAACAAAAAAGACTATTGAAGTCTTTATAGGTCAAGCCGGCAATCAGTACGCCTGACAAACCCAAGCCCAAGTTGGTAGCAGCATAGGCGATGCTAATTGTTTTAGCCCTGAAGTTTGGCT
>JBGSSQ010000061.1:0-5854 GCA_041736975.1 Gammaproteobacteria bacterium | reverse complement strand
TCGGTGAGAGGGCCTGCTGGGAATGAGGCTAGCCGCTGTTCGGCTGCGGTTATTGCTGGATGGGAGCCTTTTTGTCCTCTAACGATACCCTTTCGTTGGTTATAATTAGAGATTATGCGCTGTATTTCTGCTTTTTGAATGTTCACTACCTTTAGCCTCAATTTATTACCTATGTGGGTAGTATAATCAGTCAACATTAACACAGCCTTAACGTTGTCAGATTAGGTGCGACAATTCAACTGTATAACACGTTTGCCGTCAAAAAAAGGCATAAGGTGATCAATCAACGCTTTGCCAGAGAGAGGTTTCATGCCACCCCGTTAAATTTGTGATTCTCGCCTGTTTCTTTGACGCGCGCTCATTTTTCAACGAATTACCTAACCTTTACAGCAATGACGCAGGAGATTGGATTATCACGCTTCGCCAGCAATGATTGTAGTGAGGCAAGAATGCTGATTTTAATTTTGGGGGGGGGGCGCTTGGGTGTGGCTCATACGTTGTGGGCCAGGCTTGTTAGCAAGCTATCAGAGTTTCAAGAAACTGGGGACAAAAAAATGGGCAAACTAAGTTTGCCCACCATTCTTTAGTAACGGTCTCTACTACCGCCACCAGAGCTTCCACGTCGATCGCCGCCACGGCCACCTTCGGTGCGCTCACGTTCGCGAGCTTCGTTTACGCGTAGCTTACGACCGTTGATTTCGGTATCGTTCAGAGCCAGAGCCTTAGACATAGCGGCTTTGTCTTTGAAAGACACAAATCCAAATCCCTTTGATCGGCCAGAAGCGCGATCAATAATTAGATTTGCAGATTCAATTTCACCGAATTCTTCGAACATTTGATGTAACTCTTGTTCGTCAACGGAGAAAGGCAGATTGCCTACATAGATTTTGTTCATCGATTAAAGTTCCTAAATTAGCAAGAAAAAGGGTACTATATCAGTAGGTGGCTTGGATGTCCAGCACTTTCTTTGATTGGGTTAGCTATGCCCATGAGTCCATGGGTAAACCTCTATTCTTTTCCTATAGACCCATTGTGTCACCATAGCGTTAAGTTTACTAGTTGGTCCTACTTTGTTAGTCATTGAACTGCTCTGATAAAACTATTAGCGTCCACAATGGAATTAGTCAATTACTTCAGACTTGACCCCATCTCTCTGAGTCTTGTATTGTACTTGGCACCATTAAGTTAAGAGGCGGAAAATGAGTTATTCAGTAGCAGAGCTATTATCGGGGGCAGTGCCCGTGGACGCGGAAGTGGTTGTAAAGGGTTGGGTGCGTACTCGGCGAGACTCAAAGGCGGGATTGTCATTCATCCAGTTGCATGATGGCTCTTGTTTTGCTGCCTTGCAAATTGTGGCACCTCAGGAGTTGCCCAACTATAGTGATGAAGTATTAAAACTGACAGCAAGCTGTGCTTTAAGTGTTAAGGGCAGGCTAGTTCGTTCAGAGGGGCAGGGGCAAGCCTATGAGATTCAGGCTACGGCGATTGAAGTGCTCGGGTGGGTAGATGACCCTGAAACCTATCCTATACAGCCTAAACGGCACACGATGGAGTTTTTGCGTACGGTTGCTCATTTACGTCCTAGAACCAATACATTCAGTGCTCTCACACGGGTGCGCCACACTGTCGCTCAAGCTATTCACCAGTTTTTTGATCAACAGCATTTTTTCTGGATCAACACGCCTATTATCACCGGGAGTGACTGTGAGGGCGCTGGTGAACTTTTTAGAGTCAGTACACTGGATATGCTGAATCCACCACGTGATGAGCATGGTAAGGTCGATTTTAAACAGGATTTCTTTGGGGGAGAGTCATTTTTGACCGTTTCTGGCCAGCTCAATGCTGAGGCTTATGCATTAGCAATGTCTAAGGTCTATACGTTTGGCCCCACCTTCAGAGCAGAAAACTCCAATACTAGCAGGCATCTAGCTGAGTTTTGGATGGTTGAACCAGAGGTGGCATTTGCGGAATTGGCTGATGTGGCTTTGCTCGCCGAAAACTTATTAAAGCATGTGTGCAAAACAGTACTCACAAAGTGTCCTGATGATATGGCGTTTTTCGCTCAATGGGTAGATAAAGAGTGTATTCAGCGTATGGAAAAATTATCTGAAGATGATTTTGTGCGCATGGAATATAGTGAGGCCATTACTATCTTGGAAAAAACCAATAAGAAATTCGAATATAATGTCGCATGGGGAATTGATCTACAGTCAGAACATGAACGTTATTTAGCCGAAGACCATGTGGGTAAGCCGATCATCATGATGAATTATCCTAAGGATATTAAAGGTTTTTATATGCGTCAAAACGATGATGGTAAAACCGTTGCCGCCATGGATGTTTTAGCACCTGGTATTGGTGAGATTATTGGTGGTAGTCAGCGTGAAGAACGTTTTTCCCATCTCGATACCCGTATGACAGAGCTCAATCTGGATAAAGAAACCTACCGCTGGTACCTCGATTTACGAGCGTATGGCACAGTTCCTCATGCCGGTTTTGGTTTAGGATTTGAACGTTTGATTAGCTATATAACCGGTGTTAAAAATGTGCGTGATGTCATCCCATTCCCCCGCGTCCCCGGTAGTGCTGCCTTTTAAATTTTAAACACGATTGATAATTTCACAAAATGCAAAGGAACGAAAATGTACAGTGACGATGAGTTTGGTGGTTATTCTCAGCAATATGGCACTCATGGTAGAGCTAATTATTATGGTGGGCAAAGTGATGATGATGGTTACGGCTATACGGGCAGGTCTGGCTATTATGGCGGGTACAGCGACGATGATAGTTATGGATATGGCAATGTTGATTCGGATGACAGTTCTTCAATAGAAACTCAGGGAATGCTGATCACAAGGCCGAAAATAGCCGATGCCGAAGAGGATCATCACGAAAGTGGCTCCTATATTTTTAACGGTATTGTGCTCAAATGGCGCATTGCGGATATTTCTCGCGATAAACTACGTTTGATAAAGTCCTCCGAGGATCTTCCCATCGGTTATGAAGAGTTCACAAAGAATACGATGGTTGAGTATTATGAAAGCTTTAAGCCTTTCATTTTGGAAGATGCTAGAGCGACCATTGCAGCAGGTCTTGAGGCCCAAAGTGAAAAAACTGCAGCAAAATTTTCATTTGCGCTAGCACGAGGCGCACAGTTATCAAAAAACCACGACAATCCCTCTAAAATGGAAACGAATAAGGACTTTTTAGAAGAGGTAGAAGGCAAGTCTAGAGTCGCCGTTTTACTGACTCCCGCCAAACAACGCAGTGGCGTGAAAATTTTAGGACTTGCTAGTCAACATGGCTTTGGCAATCGTGATAAAAAGACGATTATTAAATTTATTGCTGATGAAGAAACTCGCATAACATGCAACGGCCTTTTCGTTGCCGGCAGCCAATGGGATGCCTATATACTCGGATCTATACTTTCACAAGAGCGAATCTATGAGGCCTGTTGTTTACAAGCTGAATTGACTTTTTTACCACAGATAATTTGTGCAAAAGTACCACAGCTTCCCGAAGTAAGAAAGGCTAATCACAGCCAACTTAATGCTTCTCAATTTAAAGCAGTAGAAGGATTTGCAGCTGCAAATAATGGACTATATCTGTTGCAAGGGCCACCTGGTACTGGTAAAACCAGTACCATTGTTGATTTAATATATCGATTGAGTACGCAGAAAAAGAGGGTCTTAATTTGCGCTCCCTCAAACAAAGCAGTTCAAGTGATAGCAGATCGCTTTTATCAAAAATACAAAAATAATCATCTTGCGGTTGTACTTGCTGGTGTGGAATCCAAATTGCCTGATTCACTTGTGCCCATATTTCTTCACACCTTGACTCTCAGAATGCTTAGGCTTGTTAAAGAAATTCAAACGTGCTTGCAGAAGCCTGAAGGATATCTAATTAAAAATAGTGTGCAAGGTAGCACTCAAAGAAAAAACACCTTAGCAGATAAACTCAAACTGTTCGCTGCCAAAAAAGCCGAGTTAATTGAAATCCTCAATACCTACAATGTTAAACAATTTACAGACTATCTTAATAGGGCGATTGAACAATCTGCACAATATATTCGGTTGCTCACTAGTGAAGACGACTCATTTTGGTATGCGGTTTCTCAAACTATAGGCAAAAATGCCCAAGAACCTGACCATGTGCACCGCTATCTATGTAGAATTCAAGAAGATACATCACTATCTTGGGTAAACCTGCTGGCTGCCATTAAAGGCGTAAAAGACTTAGAGGACAAAATACTTGAAAACGCCGAAATAATATTTTCAACTTTATCAGTTGCTGGTCGACGGCAAATGCGTGAAACTAAAAAAGTTGATATTTTAATCGTAGATGAAGCTGGGCAATGCGTTGAAGCTGAAACATTAATACCTTTTATATTGCAACCTAAAAAGTGCCTTTTAGTTGGCGACACTAAACAGCTGCCTGCTACGGTGATATCACCCCTAGCTGAAAAAATGCAGTATGGTCGTTCGATGATGTACAGACTGCTAGAAGATTGTGGCCAACCTTTTCACATGTTGGATACTCAATACAGAATGCATCCAGCTATTCGATATTGGCCTTCTCTACAGTTTTACAAAAATCAAATTATGGATGGTGCAAACATTACAACCCGGCGATCACCATTCCCCACATTAACGTCCTCAGTTCACCAGCCTTATGCTTTTATACAAACCAATGGAAAAGAAAGCTCTGAGCGCACCAGCTATTGTAATCAAGCTGAAGCTAATTTGATTTCAAAATTTGTTGATTATTTAAACACTCACCATAAAATTAATCCGCAAACACAAATTGGAATCATTAGCTTCTATTCAGGGCAGGTGAGGCTGCTTCAGCAGAAGCTTGCTAAGAACCACAAGGTAAGAGTTAACACCGTTGATGGATTCCAAGGCGATGAGAATGATATCATAATCATTTCATTTGTTCGTTCAAATGCAAATAATACTGTCGGGTTCTTACGTGATTTTCGGCGACTCAATGTTGCTATCACTCGAGGAAAACATGCGGTAGTGATGTTCGGTGACGTAAAAACATTAAAGGCTGATGGAAACTTAAGAAGCTTAATCCAGCATCTGGAGCGGCAGAAGTTAATCTACTCGCAAGCGCAATTTGAACAAACGCTACAACCCAAACCTAAAGCTATTCTTCCTGCAATCACAGCAAGCACTAGTACACCTGAAATCAAACCCGAGAAAAGCCGATCGTTGCCACCTAATGACAAAACAAAAAAAGTCATTGAGCACCCAGAAAAGCTAAATACGGCTTTATGCAAAAATTTCAAAAGCGGAAAATGTACCTATGGTGATAAGTGCCATTTTGCACATGGCAAAGATCAGCTGGTCAAACCAGAGAAAGCGAAAAAAGACACTAAACCCACTATGCCTACCAAATCGTCAAAAGCCAGCGTGCCGACTAAATCCACTGTACCTACCAAATCATCAAAAGCCAGCGTGCCGACTAAAGCCACTATGCCTACCAAATCGTCAAAAGCCAGCGTGCCGACTAAATCCACTGTACCTACCAAATCCTCAAAAGCCAGCGTGCCGACTAAATCCACTGTGCCTACCAAATCGTCAAAAGCTAGCGTGCCTATTAAAGCCACTATACCTATCAAATCGTCAAAACCTAGCGTGCCGACTAAATCCACTATGCCTACTAAATTTTCAAAACCCACTGTACCTACAAAACTCTCAGCTGAAGATACGGGTAAAAAGCAAAATGTTAACAGCGTGAAAAATGAGCAAGCAAAAGCACCTGCTAACTTAACGGCGAGTGTGAAAAGTTCTACAAAAAAACTAATCACACCGAAAAAATCGACAATGTACTGTCGTTTTTTTGCAAA
>JBGSSQ010000053.1:0-2072 GCA_041736975.1 Gammaproteobacteria bacterium | reverse complement strand
ATGCGCCCTAGTTTTTTTAAGAATATTTAAAAGCCAATTTAGCATATTTATTAATTGATGTCAAATATTAAGCCTTTAGCTATTACTAGCTTGAGAACGAGCTGCTGATTGATTTCTTCAGCGTATGAGTCATCTTTGTTCAGACAGTTATATATCCAGACATTTTTAAATTTTAGGTAGCCGGCAAACTTGTCAGCTACCCTCAATAAACTGTCGTTGGCTATGACCTCTGAGATTAACGCACCTTCAAGTGATCTTGTAAATCGATCACTGGGCTGTTGGTGTAGTCTTTATTAATATCCTTTACGACTAATTGATTCACCTCACGCGGGCACTTACTTTTCAATAACTCATGAAATCTCGGCGCCGCAATCACCACTAAATTTTCATAGCTGTTCTTCACGAGACCGCTATTTAACCTTTGCGCTAATTCTGAAGCAAAAGTCTCTGCTTCAAGAGTTTTGGGATCGGTGCGATTCGAAAATGAACCATGAGCACCACCATTTCTAGATTGATAATGACCGACTCGGTCTGCAACAATATCTGAAACTTTTTCACGACTCTCTTTGTGTGAGAACTCTTCGATTAATTTAAGATTATGTCGTCCATGCCGCATTCCATCCGTTTCGTATAGCTTTGCATTACTTGCATTCGCCGCCAAAACCCACATTTTTTTTGCTAATTTCATACTTCACCTCCCGTTTTGTATATGACCTACTGTAAGTATAGCTCATCGCCAGAATTTTGCCATTAAACATCCCGATGGCAATTACTCACCGGCTAATCATTTACGAAAATTGAGCTCATCACCATTTTGGAAGGCTTTTTTCAGCAACCTTAGCAGCACAAAGAATAATAGACCCGATAAAAATGATAAGGTGAACATCAACAAAAAGAATTTTTCTTTTGGGATCACCTGCCAAAAAGTCCCCAAATAACCAGCCAGGTAGTTGCCAAAAAAACTAGAGAGAAACCAAACACCCATCATCAAGGATACAATCCGAGCGGGTGCTACTTTTGTCACCAATGAAAGACCTACTGGGGAAAGATAGATCTCACCCATGGTGAGCATGAAGGTAAAGCCAAGCAACCATAGCATGCTAGCCTTGGGATCAACCGCCAAATCTGCCGCTGGCGGCAGCAGGATCAAGAAACCTAAGGCCAGGATAATGCAACCCATACCCATTTTAGTGACACTAGAAGGTTCTGTTTGACGACGCGACTGCCACCCCCAAAAACTATTCACTACGGGAACAAGCACGAAGATCATCAAAGGATTCAGAGATTGAAACCATGAAGCGGGCATTTCCCAGCCAAACAACACGCGGTCGGTGTTAGCATCCGCCCATAGAGCCATGGTGTTACCTTGCTGCTCGTAGACACTCCAAAAAACGATGTTTAAGGCCATCAATACAAATAATGCGCCTACTTTTAGCCACTCATCGTGCGTCATAGACTTTTGCAAACTCGGTGCAGAAGCATTTTTTTTCTGCATAATGAGATCAGGCGCAAGATACTTTTGCCCGCTAAGGTAGATCAATAATCCAAGCAGCATGCCTACGCCCGCTGCAGCAAAGCCCCAATGATAGCCGAGCTTCTCACCCAGCGTGCCACAAACAAGTGGGGAGAAAAACGCCCCCAGATTGATACCCATATAAAAAATACCAAAGGCCCGATCACGTCGATGGTCGCCAGGCTGGTACAACGCCCCTACTTGAGTGGAAATGTTAGGTTTAAACGCCCCATTGCCTAGAATTAGGAAAATTAAGCCAGGATAAAAAAGCGAATCAAAGGCTAACAGGAAGTGGCCCGTGGCCATGAGCAGCGCACCGATAATCACTGTGCGACGCTGCCCAAGCCATCGATCTGCCAGCAGACCACCTAAAAGCGGAGTGAAATAAACAAATCCAGTATAAAGACCGTAAATGTGAGAAGATTGCTCCTGGGTAAACTGCAAATGCTTGATCATATAATAGACCAGCAACGAGCGCATCCCATAATAGGAAAACCGTTCCCACATCTCCGTGAAAAAAAGCACGTATAATCCCGCCGGATGCCACTGTTTGTTGGCT
>JBGSSQ010000052.1:0-1926 GCA_041736975.1 Gammaproteobacteria bacterium | reverse complement strand
CGCATCATCATCAAATCCAGATGCAAAAGTATCATCCGAAAACGGATCGTCATCTACCACGAAGTAGCGCACCGCTCCGATAACAAGCGCCTTCTCTCGCTGCGAAAACTCCTCATAATGCTCTAGCAGAAGATGACAGCGCGAAGCGATCTCTTCGGCTAAACGCAGATCGATACGTGCTGAGTTCAAGGCAGACTCGCGTGTCGTTTCCATGGTTTGCTCAAGTAATAACGTAAGCTCTTTAAGCTCCTCTGCGCTTACCACGCCACACATATTATGGAATGTCGTGCGCACGTTTGCGGGTATTTTGGGGAGTGGGTGCTTGTAACGACGACCAAATATCATGGCGAAACTGTATTATCTTCTTGCGCGACAGGCAACCGTTGCTGAAGAGATGGTTTATCGGATATTGCTTTAGGAGCGACCGCTACTCAAGCCAGTGCAAGCCATGATCGACTCGTACATAAGGCCGCGAAACATTAACTATATGGTCCCGCCGTTCACGATTGTCTAAATTAAGCACTTCCCAATGATCTTGCGCAACTTGATCAATAGCACCGTTTCTAATCGCTTCGATTATGGTCAATGAGGCGAGCCACTGTCGTTGTTCGAAATTGCTAATAATTTCAAGCGGAGTGGCAGATAGAAAAGCAACTAAACCGAAGCAGGCGTTACCACCGCAACCAATCGCCGAAAGCAACATGCCACCGACATGCAGCGGATGACAGCCATATATCTGCTTGCCCACCTCGCCCAAGTCATTCCCTAAAGAGAGATCCTCAAACATTGCCTGGGCACGCTCTTCATCTCCAGAGGCGATTAAAATCGCTAGCCCTACTCGACCAACAAAACCTGCTAAAAAACCACGGCCACCACCAAAATCAGTTTGATGTAGGCCTGTTAAGTAGCCAATTCGAGACCGCAGTAAAGCCTCATCAAGCGCTGGCCTCCAGAACCTCTCAAGGCCTTTGGAAGACAATTTCCTGCAGATAGCGTGTATAGCACTTACGCTACCAACCATTTCAGGGCTAAGAATCTGCAGAGACTGTTTGAGACTATTAACTTTTTCGCCACTACCAAAGAGTTCATCGCTGGCAGTTGCAAAAAGCAAACGTCTTAGCCCAAGCACAAATCCTTCGGGCAAATCACGCTTTGCTCCAGGTGAGAATACGAAGTTGGTTAAGCGCCAGATGAACCACGGCACCGGCTTAAAGCTAGTCACTATCTCAGCGGCCAAATTCAACGAAGTTGTTTCTTGTTCCGATACTTTACCACATACGGATATTAGATCTTGGCGAGTCTGCTGATAAGAATCCTCTAGCTGACTTTTCAATTCCTCTGCATCAGCTGATGATTCAGGCTCAACTATCAATCCCCTACCGCGCTGTAATGTTGATACTGTGCTATCTTCCATAATATATCCGCAAACTTAATTTCGAATTCCTTTGGGCATTCATTGTAATTCCTAGCCCTAGACTGTTCTATCGGCAGCCCTGAAATAAAGCAGGAGAAACGAACGCAGTTTTTTCTGTTTTTTTATTCCTGAAATATCAAGAGGTTACACTTAAGTAGCTGTTTTTAAAAAAGAATGAATCTTACAACCCCCTTTAGCGCGTCAAATAGTTAGCGGTACATAGCACGTAAATGCTTGTCTCCGTTCAACAATTGAAGTAATAATTTTTTTATGGGTGTAATTCACCTGAGCTTTCTGAAAAAAGGATCTTATGGAAAATGACCGTTTTTGTCTGACAAAAGCTGATCTAGCGGATGCGATATATACTACGCTGCCAATCGATAAGCAGAAAGCTGCGCAAGTAGTCGAAGATTACATTGAAATTATTAAAGACGCGCTTGAGAAGGAAGGCAAAGTCATGCTTTCTGGCTTTGGCTCCTATGAGGTGAAGTTCAAACCACCACGCCGTGGTC
>JBGSSQ010000405.1:0-1561 GCA_041736975.1 Gammaproteobacteria bacterium | reverse complement strand
GAAGCAAGTATTGAAGTTATCAAAAATTATCGCCCATCGAGGCGCTTGTGCCTACGCCCCGGAGAATACCTTGGCGGCAATGCGAAAAGCTCATGCGCTCAGTGCTCAATGGGTTGAGTTTGATGTGATGTTAACCGCTGATGGTGAAGCTATCATTATGCACGATGAGACTTTGGCGCGCACCACCAATGGCAAAAAGCGTCAAGTGGCAGAAACGCTCTATAGTGATATCGCCGCATTAGATGCTGGAAGTTGGTTTGGCAAACAATATGCTCATGAACCGGTCCCTACCTTGGAAGCATTATTAGAACTGCTGATAAAATTAAAGCTCAACATCAACCTAGAAATAAAACCCACCCCCGGAAAAGAAATAGCAACCGCTGAAAAATCCTTGGCCATACTGAAGGCGATGTGGCCTATTGCCCAGAGTCCTCCCATCATTTCGAGTGGCGCTGAACTTTGTTTGCAGACAGTGCATCAATTGGCACCCGAGTATTGTTTGGGCGCTGTGATTCACTCTTGGACTGCAGGCTGGGAGAATCAGTTACAAGCCTATGCCTGCCAATCAGCTTCAGTGAATCACAGGATACTCACGGCAAAAAAAACGCAAGCTTTAAAGCAGCGAGTAAAATATGTTTTGGCCTATACCGTGAACGAGCCTTGGCGTGCTGAAGAATTATTTCAGTGGGGTGTTGATGCGGTATTTACGGATAAGCCAGATTTACTAGGGGAGCATGGCTGAAGTGCGTCCTAGCTAAGGTCGTTAATGGCATTGACCTGATATCATAATTCCTGTAGTGTTGCTGGTTAAAAGTAGGTTAAACCTAAATTATTAATAACAATACAATGAGGTATTTATGCAGCAGCCAGAAGAGAATCAGAACCAAGCCAAGCGTATGTTAAATGAGCATGGTCCCAGTATTTTAGACAATACTATCTCAGATGATACTCTCAAGTTTTTACATGTCACCTTTCTTAATAGTAGTGACGTTGCTAAACAATTTGTTGATAGGCTCTGGCCCTATCTTAATGAGCGTCAAGCCTTTGTATTGACTCAGCGGTTGATCCCCATTGAGGTGGAGAGTTGTGTAGAGCAAAATGCGCTGTTAAGGAAAAAAACGTTCCTGCTATGGCTGCTGTTAGCTAATGTTCACTCTCAAAACTTCGGAGCCTGCTACTTTAAACTCTTCCAGGATACCATGTCAGAAAGAGATTTATTTAAAAGATTAATTATTGATCCTCTTCCAAAAGTTTTAGCCTGTCATTTTCAGAGTATGTTTCAGTTGATTGAAAAACAAAAAAATGCGCCTCTTGTGCAAACCGCTTTTTTTAAGAAGCTTGATCAGCAATCAGAAATCACACTTCAAAAAATCAATGATGACAAAGTGTCGAATTCAGTTTACGTAAAAATTGACAACATTGGATGTGCTGAGCTATTTATTTTTAGTTTTATTAAACCTCTCATCGTTGATGGGATTATGTCAGCGAAGCCAGATCAGATGCAGATCATGCTAAAGCGTCTCGGTGAATGGTTTAATCGAAAAAATCCTGCTTACGGTGT
>JBGSSQ010000404.1:0-3928 GCA_041736975.1 Gammaproteobacteria bacterium | reverse complement strand
TTCTAAAATCCAGAAATTCCTTGCTCACTTTAGTCATCCACATAAAATCAACTTTGTGGTTATTCGTTAAGGTAAGATTTAAATCAGAACATGTACATATCAAATTAAGCAGCGTGTATCCAGAGATATGGTCTATTATTTTAATTAACAGCTCAAGCGGCCACTCAAGGAGAGGACTGTCATTAGTTACCAATTGTTTGGGCTCTAAAAGTTTCATTTTTCATTTCTCATCTGATTAAAATAAAATGTTGTTTTGATACTATATACTCTTTACATTAAAGCTTTGTTAAGTAAAAAAAATAGGTGCTGTATGTTGGCGCTCTAACGAACATTGATCTGTAAGCATGATTTGTGACACCTCTACTCATATTGATGGTGTGCTATCTGATTTGGCGGAACCTGAAATCATGTCGAAAGCATTAACGAACTAGAGAGGAGTTACGTGCTGCTTTTCATTTACAATTGCTTGATATCATCAAGCAGGGCGCTCGTTGTTTCCTGTGGGAGGCAGCAGGGCAATGTTACATTACCTGTAGCTTCTTGGCTATATCATTTAGAACCGCATAGTAATGGTTGTCACCTTTGAGTATGACTACATCACCTGGCTCTAATTCATGGTGAAGAACCGCTAAAAGTTTTTGTGGATCTTCGGTGTGTAAGCCTGCACGCTCTGTAGGTAGAGCGTTGCTCAAGCTCTTCATGTATGGGCCTAAAGTATAGATTTTATCAATATCCGAACCTAAAAATAGATCTGCAAGACTGGCATGAAATTTCTTTGAATTCGCCCCTAACTCTTTCATATCGGCAAGAATCATAATTTTCCTACCCCCGGCTGGTGGTCTGAATAATTTTATATAGTCACACGCTGCTTTGATAGAGGCGGGATTAGCGCTGTAGGTGTCATTAATAAGCTCCAATTTGCCTTTTTTAAAGGGGATTACAGAGTGGATACAGTGATTAGCTAAGGATTGCATGGTTGATAAGTCAACAGCTGCTTTTTGATAATCAGCGTTGACGGCACATACACCGGCAAGAATCGCTAAGCTATTGCGAACATTATGCTTGCCAGGGATGGTGAGTTGAAAATCAATGGTTTGGCCAAATACTGAAACGTTTACACGGCTGCTATCAACTAAACACTCTGATTTTACTAGCCTGATATTGGCCAATCTGTGCTCACCAAAGGTGATAATTCTTGAGGCGCCACGGTAGAGGGCCGCGCTCTTTAGTCGCAGATAGTAGGGTGTGTCGCGGTTGAGTACAGCAATGCCATGGGGTTTCATGGAGCTGAACAGTAATGATTTTTGATCAACAATAGCCTCTAGTGTGGGGTAGAAATTATGGTGATCATGTTGAATCTCTGTGACTATGGCGACATCGGGGCAAGCAATTTTTGCTTTAGTTAAAGTGTATTGCGGTGCATCTATACCGAACTCATACACGCCATAATGATGATGGGTCGGTGTTTGCGCTAAGCTTAATGGGACGCCTGGGGAGTGGTTAAAATTCTTCCGACTTTCTGAGGTGAGGCCTTGTTGGCTTAGTACGTGGGCTAAGCCACGTTTTGTACTGCTTTTGCCAACAGTACCTGTTATGAAGATTGCTTTGCCTTGAAAGCGTGTGCGTGCGGCTAAACCTAGTTGGTTGAGGGCAAGCAGGCTATTGGGGCATAGATAAACGGGTAGGTGTGGAGGTATTTCTTTTGGAACCCTATCGACAATGACGGCTTTTGCGCCTCTGTTTTGGATTTCAGTAAGCTTTTCAGTAGTATCAGAGTAGTGGCTACCCCAGGTATTGGGTGAAACTGCAAAAACAAGATCGCCTTGTTGAATTTGGCCGAAGTAATAACAGACACCGCGAATGTTGACGTTTCCCTCAGGTGGACTAAGCCAGCGGCCTTCAATGGCTGCTGAAAGTTCGTCCATAGTCCAAAGAGTGTTGTTCGCTGTCATAATGATTCAGCTCCAATCAAGTTAATAATAGAGTAACAATTGATTAGGCTTAAGATGTTGTGTTGCAGATAATCAATACGAATTTCAAAATTAGTAAGACTATGATGGAAGCCGCCCATAGCTTGTTGTGGATTGGGTAGATACAATACTGACTCTGGCTCAAACTGAGTTTGTAGTTGAAATGTAATACCTAATTTTATAGTAGTGAGAATTGTGCTGAGCCGCTGTTGATCTCCATGGTCTAGCGCTAGATGATAGCATGCACAGAGCTCGGCAATGCGAGACGCTGTTGGTGTGGAGAGTGGAGGAGTGCCGTATCCGCCGTCCCAGTCTCTGCTTGGAGAATGCCGATGTTGATGTGCAGTGATTGCCTAAGCTGTTTTAATGGCATGTGCAATGAATATTTCGTTAGGTTGCTGCTGATTAATTTCTTTGAGCGCATAAAGTAGACAATAATCATGCGTTAAAGAAGGGTCGATTAAGCCCTTGTTGCGTATATTAATGAGGTATTGAGCTCCACTTATTGCACTACTCAGCCATTTTTGTTGGGGATCAATTGCATACAGCAGAGATAATGCAAATACTGCTTTGCCTGGACAATATTCAGATATAAAAGTTTTATCCATTTCCCCATTATAGGCTTGTTTGTGAATACTAAACTCGCCCTGACTCTTTTGTGTACTGATGATCCAAGTACCTAGCTGTTGAACAATAGGGAGGTAGGTTTGATCGCCGGTGATGAGTATATATTTCCCTAGTGCTAATATGGCAAGTGCATTCTGTCCGAGTGTAACATTGCCTTCTTCTACCGCGACGAGCGCTTTTTGGCTGTTGATTGTTGTTTCTTTAAGCTGCCCTAGTAAGTATTGAGTCGCCCGTTGAGCGCCAGAGAGTATTTTATCAGCTGGTGTTAGCGTGTACGCTTCCAGCAAGCTATAGAGTGTGCCTGAATGATCTAGAAGATTGTATTCATCGTCACTACGATCAGTTTTGGGTTTGTAGCTGTAGTTAAATGTCCCATCAAGATTAATCGATCTTAGTAAGTAGTCTACAGCGTTATCAATTGAATCTAGCAGGTTATTTTTACTGATTGAGTCAAAGAGTCTGTGTCCTCTATACAGTGGAATGCTAGTATTGCCATCAAAAAACAAGCTATCTGTTTTGAATTGATAGAGTGTACTCTGATTAAAGTTTTTAAGTTTTTGATCGTGATTATGTTGGTGAGGATTTGATGCGATATATTTTTCAATGTTGCCAAGGTGTATATTGTCAGTGCAGGTAATTAAGGTATACGTAGTCAGTTGCTCTGGTAAAAATGATAAGTCTATTGCTTTGGTAAAGGCTAGGCCGTAGAGGCTTCGGTCAAAATTGACCGTCTTACTTAAGTCAGCGTCTAGATGTGTGGTAGATTCAGTGACCATATCAAGTTTTATCCAAATAGGCCGGTAGTCCTCAGTGCAAAGAGCGGAAAGTTGAGTTAGCACAGAGTCTAGAGCTGCTAGTAACCCGGATCCTGAACCCCTTGCTACAAGTGCTTTGCTGAACCCGTTGCAGATAGATAGGAAAAGTATTCTAGGTGCTTTGTCTTCAATCACTATGCTGGGTAGCTTCTCCTTGTGCAACGGACGTTTTTGATTGATGGCGTTATAGGTTTCTATTATCACTGTATTTTTATCAGTGCACTCAAGTGTTAGCGGTATTGTGAGACTATCAAACCAAATGTCTAGAGCCTTATCAGTGCTTTTAAGCACCAGGGGGTGTGTAGGATTTTCAGATCTGAGTGAGCTTTTAGTGTTAGTTTGTGTTGTAGTGGTGGTTTGGTGGGTTTCTGTAGCTATAGCCTCTGTCTGGGCAGAATCCTGCTCTTGAGTCATGGTCAAAAATCCTTGTCAACCTGGTTCAATCCTCCATTGTATACCACTTGAGGAGAAGGGGTCAAATCTTGACAAATAGACAAATAAAAGAGATTTGTCTAT
>JBGSSQ010000370.1:0-10070 GCA_041736975.1 Gammaproteobacteria bacterium | reverse complement strand
GCCAAGCTCAACTTTTGAATAGCTAACGCCGCTGGCTTCAGAGTGGATCCAAACATATTGATCGGTAAAAAATGATTTGCGTGATTTGTTTGATTTAAGCTGTTTTTCGGGGAGCATTTCTAAATAGCGCATGGTATTAAGAATGCCTTGCAGTCCAATCTTAATAGTTTCCTCGTCAAAGCGCATCGCTTCTCCCGCTTCGTATTTTATATAGTGAATATTTTTTTCTTCTGCTAGCGAGCGCAGTGAGCCCTCTGTTGCAACGGTATCTAGCACTACAGGTGCGTTAAACGCATTGGCGAGTAGTTTGGCTTTTTCATCTTTAAAGTTGATAAATAATTGTGGGAAGTTGCTGCAGTTGAGTGCGCCGGTTTGTAAATCGATGCAGTAATCTGCTTTACTGAAAATTTCGGTATTAAACAAATGAGCAAGGCGTGCTGAGTTTGTGCCATTTTCATTGCCTGGGAAACAAGTATCTAGACTGATTCCACCGGGTAATGTTCTGGCGCGATTCATCAAGCCCTGTACGTTCAATACGGGGATGGCGATGAGGGTTCCGGCAAGTTTTTTAAGTGAAGGAGAGTTTAGTAATCGGTTAATGATTTGCGTGCCGTTTAGTTCATTACCATGCATCGCAGCGATAATCAGTAAGGTGGGACCGCTCTTTTTGCCATGAATAACTTTAATAGGCATATAAAGAGGTGCGCAGCTAAAGAGTTGTGGTAGCGGCATCGCCAACGTAACTGATTCGCCAGGGTGGATTGATTCACTGCATATTTTGATAATTGAATTCTTCATTACATCATAACCTTTGATAAGTGCATAGCGTGTGGGTTTAGCTGTCCAGTAGCGTGTAATATACACTAAATTCGTCTGTAATGCCAGAATGGAGGTTGGGGAGGTTGGCGTCAGGTTGGGGGCAACCTCCCCAATCTCCAGCCTCAGCTAATTGACGCTGAGCTTTGATCACCGTACACTGGGGCCTATGGCTTACCAAGATTTAAGAGATTTCATTGAGCAGCTGGCTGCGCGCGGTTTACTTCAACGTATTCGTACGTCCGTTGATCCCTGCCTAGAAATGACTGAAATCAGTGATCGCGTCTTACGTGCTCGTGGTCCAGCGTTATTATTTGAAGCCCCCAAGAACTCATCGACCCCGGTATTAACAAACCTCTTCGGCACCCCTGAGCGTGTGGCTTTTGGGATGGGGCTAGAGAATTTAGCGCAGTTGCGTGAGTTGGGTGAGCAACTAGCCGTCCTTAAAGAGCCCAATCCGCCAAAAGGTTTGCGCGAGGCTTGGCAAATGCTGCCTTTGGTGCGCCAGGTCATGGCTATGTCACCCAAAGTTGTTAAGAGCGGTTTGTGTCAAACGCAGTCTTGGCAAGGAGATGAAGTGGATTTGGGGCGGTTGCCCATTCAAACCTGCTGGCCCGGTGATGTGGGGCCGCTCATTACCTGGGGGTTGGTGGTAACGCAGGGGCCGTCGCTGCCGCGACAAAATTTGGGCATCTATCGTCAACAAGTCATTGGGCGCAATAAAGTGATTATGCGATGGCTGGCTCATCGTGGTGGTGCTCTGGATTTTCAAGCGTGGCAAAAGGCTCATCCTGGGCAAAATTTTCCTGTTTCGGTGGTGTTGGGGGCGGATCCAGCCACATTGTTGGCAGCAGTCACCCCAATTCCCAACCACATCTCTGAATACGCTTTTGCGGGCCTGCTACGAGGCAGCAAAACAGAATTAGTGAAATGTCAGTCTAACGACCTCATGGTGCCATCACGGGCTGAGTTTGTGTTAGAAGGGTATATAGCCCCCGGCGAAATGGCTGTTGAGGGTCCTTTTGGTGATCATACCGGCTATTATAATGAGACTGAGAAATTCCCCGTGTTTACTATTGAGCGGATCACGCATAGAGACAACCCTATTTACCACAGCACTTACACAGGTCGCCCACCTGATGAACCTGCCATCTTGGGGTTAGCGCTTAACGAGTTGTTTATTCCGTTATTACGCAAGCAGTTTCCTGAGATACAAGATTTCTATTTGCCGCCCGAGGGGTGTTCTTATAGGATGGCGGTAGTCACCATTAAAAAAGCGTATCCCGGCCATGCTAAGCGCGTGATGATGGGAGTGTGGTCATTTTTAACACAGTTTATGTACACAAAATTTATTGTGGTAACAGACGATGATATCGATGCGCGCAATTGGCAAGATGTCATTTGGGCCATGACTACACGTATGGATCCGCACCGCGATACCGTTATTATCGAAAATACCCCCATTGATTATCTGGATTTTGCATCCCCAGTGTCGGGGTTGGGTTCTAAGATGGGCTTTGACGCGACCAATAAGTGGCCAGGTGAAACGTCTCGCCCTTGGGGTGAGGCCATTGAAATGAGTGCAGAGGTTAAAACACGAGTGGACGGTCTTTGGGATTCTCTATTCTTATAATAAGTTGTAGCGAGAGCTGCTAGTTGAGGTTTATATGCTTTTGGGTGAATTAAATGGGCTTTCAGTGTTGATTACGCGACCGCGTGATCAAGCTGAGTCGGTGGCTGCGTATATTGTTGAAAAGGGCGGTAGTCCCCTGATATTCCCTACGCTTGAAATACTGCCAATGGAACCCACTATGGGCTGGCCTGCTTTTGTTGAGTCTTTGAATAACGCGGATATCGCCGTATTTACCAGCGCTAATGCGGTTCGCCAAGTGATATCACAATTTCCCGACCTGCATAGTACCTGCCAGATTGCAGCCATTGGCGTGGCCACACAAATGGCGTTGTCTGAGTATGGTGTGGTTTGTAATTGGTTACCCATGCGCGATTATCGCAGTGAAGGCTTGCTGGAGCTGCCTGTTTTCCAGGCCATAAAAAATAAAAAGATTATTATACTGGCGGGCGAAGGTGGTCGAGATTATTTACAAGACGTGTTAACTGAGCGTGGTGCTAATGTCCAAAAGATTGCGACCTACCGTCGGGTCTGCCCACAGCAGGGCACTGCCCCATTAGAGCAGTTTTTGGCGCGAAACAATCTCAAAATTATGGTGTCAACCAGTTTAGAAGGCCTGACAAATTTGTTGGCATTATCGGCGGGTTTAGGTGACTTGCTGGAGCTTCCTCTCTTAGTCATTAGTGACCGCATGGTTGCTGGCGCTAAAGAAATGGGATTTAAAGCAGTGATACGGGCTGAGAATGCCGGTAACGAAGCCTTAGTGCGTGCTTTAGTCGGTTGGAAATCTCAGGCTACAGCTGTCTAAAATAAGGTCTTAAGATTGCAATTTGAGGTTTGACACTTTATTCTAGCGCTATGGTGTTTCCTGGAGTTTTAAGGTGGATATCTGTCAATCAGTCGTTGCCCCTTAAGCGGAAGCTTCTGTCTATCAATAGTTTTAAGCAAGGAATCTAGCTGTGTCAGACGTTGAAATGCAAGAGCAAAAGGAAGTTGAACCCACTGAAGATAAATCCTCTTCATCGTGCTCATCAGGCACAACACTTTTGTGGATGGTGGCAGTGGCCGCGCTCGTCGTTGCGGTTGGTTCTGCGGTTTTGTTAGTGCGAAGCACCCAAAATGAGCAACGCGTAAGTCGGGAAGTGGTTGCCCAAAATGCACTCTGGTTAAAGGCCCAAGAAAATCAGCAGCATATGGCCGAGCAATTTGCTCAGCAACAGAGCTCGTTGCAAAATCTTTTAGTCACGGTAGAGCAGCAGCGCCTAGCGAGTAATAAAGATCAAACTGGCGCGGTGTTGGCGGAAGTGAATTATCTGGTTCGCTTGGCTGATTACAATGCACGTTATAGGGGTGATGCTAAAGTTGTTTTAGCCATGCTGGAAACGGCGGAACAGCGTATGAGCACTCTCACCACGCCAATATCAGCTGAAGTTCGCGCCGCTTTGGTAGCGGATATCACCACGTTAAAAGCGGTTCCGTCAGTTGATGTGGAAGGCATAATGCTGCGACTTAATGCTTTAAGTGATGTGGTTGCTGAATTATCCATCATCGTTCCTGGCCCATCAACAACAAACCAGTCTGCTGAACTATTGAGCAGTGCTGGTGCAAACGGCTGGAGGGATAAGCTTTATTCAATATTGGAATCGCTGAAGAAAGTGGTTGTAGTGCGTCATCTTTCAGAGCCTGTTAAACCTTTACTCGCGCCCGAACAACAGTCACACCTGGTCGCTAATATCCAGGCGAAGCTGAGCTTGGCCCAGTGGGCTCTTTTGCATCATGCCGCTAAAACTTACACGGCGGCTATTACCCAGGCAGAGGAGTGGGTTGGTCATTATTTCACCGAGAGTGATGCCGCACGAGCCGTCATTATTGGGTTAAAGGAATTAGAAAAAATAGATATCAAACCGGCGATGCCAGATTTATCCGCCACGATATCGCTGCTCGATCGAGTCATTCAAAACCATAAACCCTATGAAACAGGGCAGATGTCGGGAGAAGCTGCCGGGGCCATAACACCGTCATCCCCCGCCCAGCGATCACCGCAGTCAGCTACGCCAGAGGCAGCGACTTCGCCCCCGCAGCCCTCACAAACCCCAGTGCCGTCACAATCACTCACACCTGGTCTTAGCCCCGCACCAGCAACGCCCCCCAGGCTTAAACCTCGCAATCCCGCCGAGCCAGAGGTGATCAGCTCATGAGACGAATTATCTTTTATTTTCTGATTTTATTCCTGTCGATTTGGGTGGGCTTAAAGATGCAGGCAAGCTCAGGTTATGTGTTGGTGACCTACCAAGACTGGGCCATAGAGACGTCCCTGTGGGTTGCCGTTTTTGCTGTTTTATTGACGGTGTTAATTTTGTACAAATTCACTCAACTTGTTTCTTATTTTGGCAGTTTACCGGGGCGGATCAAGCATTGGTTTTCTGCGCGTCGGCGTCATCATGCTCAACGATTAACGACACAAGGCCTTCGTCTTTTGGCTGAAGGAGATTGGAAGGCGGCAGAGAGGACATTATTGCGATCGGCCAATGAAGCTGAGTCCCCCCTTATTAATTACTTAGCGGCGGCTAATGCCGCACAAGGCCGTAAAGATATTGTAAAACGTGACGAATATTTGCAGCGCGCCTTAATGAGTACCGATGATGCTCAAGTTGCAGTGGGATTAACGCAAGCAGAGTTACAGCTCGATACCCATGAATTAGCGCAAGCACGCATGACGTTGGAGCATTTGAATCGTCTAGTGCCTAAGCACGCTCAGGTGCTTAAATTATTACAGAAAGTCTATGTTGAAATGGGGGACTGGACTCAGGTGCAGTCATTACTGCCTGAATTACGACGTAAGGCAATTTTAAATAGTGATGAATTGTTGGCTTTAGAAAAACGGCTTTATTTGGTTTTGTTAGTAGAAAAATTGCCCAGTGCTACAGCCGATGAGTTACCTAAGATTTGGTCCGATGTGCCCCGACATCTGCATCAAGAGCCGGATTTATTAGTGAAATACACCGACGCACTTTTAGCTTTTCAAGATGTCGATGAGGCTGAAAAATTACTGGCAAAAGCGCTGAAGTATCACTGGGATCGTAAATTATTACGCCAATTTGCAAAAGTGCCGTCTACCCGTCCTTCCAAACAGTTAGCCTATGCAGAAAGTTGGTTAAAATCACATCCTGATGATGCGGGGTTGTATGTGTGCTTGGGTAAGTTATGTATCCAAAATCGTTTGTGGGGCAAGGCTCAAGGATACTTAGTTAAGGCTCGTGAACTGGAGCCTTCTCCTGGTATTTTGCACGACTTAGGGCAAGTTTACGAGCGCTTGGACGACAAAACTCTTGCGTTATCTTGCTATAGACAAGGTTTAGAACTAGAAGCTTCGAGCTAGATTGGCCTCTTTGTCCTAATCTGAAAATGAGATACTAGGGGTTATGAAGAGGCCTTTAGAGTTTGATCGATGTGTTCATCTTTTTGTTGCCAGCGTTGATTTAGCCATTGCTGAAAGGTGACGCGAAAATCTTTGTCATGATAATAATCGCCACGGAGTTTCTCTGGCACCTCAATGACTTCAGAATAAATGGTTACTTTATGAATGTGTCCCGTGAAGTAAGCCCATAATCCGCTTTTGCCGCCATGGTAAATAATTGTAGTGTCAATAATATGTCCAATTTGCTTGTCCATGGTGGCCAAGACAAAGGCAATACCACCCGCTTTTGGAGGTAAAAGATGACGGTAGGGTGAATTTCGGGCACGTCTTTTTTGTTCAGTAAAGCGAGTGCCTTCAACATAATTCATCATGGTGATTGGTTGATGTTTAAATTTTTCACATGACCTTCGGGTGGTTTCAACATCTTTGTCACGTTGTTCTGGATGTTTTTTTAAGTATTCTTTACTGTGTCGCTTCATGAATGGGAAATCCAACATGTAACAGGCTAAGCCGCCAATGGGAAGTGTCCACAGTAATTCTTGCTTCATAAAAAATTTAAGCATGGGGATTTTTCCAACAAATATTCGCTGCAGAACAAGGATGTCCAGCCAAGATTGGTGATTGCACATCAAAAAATACCATCCTTCAGTGCTAAGCTCGCCGTTGTTATTGATCTCCCACTTTGTGGAACTTGCCACATCCATGGCTAATGAATTAATTGAAACCCAGAAGTTGGGCAAGATTTTGTGTGAGAGCGGATGAAGTATATTCTTCAGGAATTTAACAGGTAGTATTTTTTCTATAAAGGCGAGTAAAATCACTATAACAGGCAGAATTAGCAGATTCACAAAGATAATAACAAGCGCAAAAAAAGTACGCAAATAAGCGAAAAGTGTTTTCATAGAGTAACCCAAGTCAATTTATTTATTGAGGCCGCTTTACTGTATTTGCAGGCAAGCCTATCCCAACTGGCGTTCAGAGAAGGCACATGATATCAAGAAAATACCAGGGGTAACAAGTTCTGGCGAGAGCAGGCGCTCCCAGTCTCTCTCTCACCCCTCCTAACGCTTTGCCTGGAGAGGCGCCTCCTGGGCTTGGGCAAGTAATGGTGCGGTCAGCACAGCTATTTTCTTACAAACCAGGGGGGCACGTGATATATTCTCTTCAATGACAATCCAAAGGTGAGATGAGTATTGATATGATAACAGATTCTGCACAAGGTTTTATTTTTGAAAATAGTGCCATTCGTGGGCAAATTGTGCGTCTGGAACGCAGCTTCCAGACCATTGGTCAGCAGAGGGAGTATCCTGCAGCGGTGTTGCGTTTCCTTGGTGAGACGTTGGTTTCCAATGTGCTCTTGAGCACTACGCTAAAATACCAAGGTCAAATTACTATGCAGATGCGCCCTAATGGGCCGCTGGAAATGCTGGTAGCCAAATGTGACAATGATTTGCGCGTCCGAGGTTTGGCTCAGTGGGATGAGGAGTGTGCTGAGTACACCCTGACTGATAGTGTTCAAAGTGGCCAACTAGTTATTACTGTTCAACCAGAGAATCAGGTCGATGTTTATCAAAGTGTCGTTAACATAAATCATCAACCCATTGCCCAAGTTATGGAGCATTATTTTTCACAATCGGAACAATTGCCTACACGTTTATGGTTGGCAGTGGATCAGAAGCGTGCTGTTGGATTGTTGATTCAACAATTAGGGGAAGATAAGCTCGATCTAGAACAAAGCAAAGCCATCTGGGAAGAGGTTGTGATTTTAACCAACACGGTGACACAAAATGAATTGCTGAATCTTGACAACAAAACTATTTTGCATCGCCTTTATCATGAACATGATTTGCGTTTATTTGAACCTAAACCTGTTGAGTTTCGTTGCGGCTGTAATTTTACAAAAATGCAGGGCGCTATATTAATAATGGGGCGTGATGAGGCTATTGTACTATTAAATCAGTACAAAAAATTGACGGTGAAGTGTGAATATTGCAACAGCGAATATGCTTTTACCGAAGACGAAGTTCTTGCCATACTGGCAAATCATTAAAAGCTGAAAATAACTTTCTGAGCCAATGCGTCGCATTGGCGCAGAAAATTTTTAGGCGGCAAATTGGCTATGCATTAATTGGGTTTGCTAGGGTCATTTTCTAAGTAGTCTTTCTTGCCTTTAAAAAAGTCCAGTTCTTTGTAAACATCTTTATCGGCTTTTTCTTCTTCAAATCTGAATGGGCAGTCGAGGATGTCTCCGGATAAGCAATTAATGTAGCCTCCATTTTGCTTAGACCATTTTTCGCCATCGGGAGTTGGGGTCAGGGTATCATTCTGTAGGACTACTGGGAACTCAAAAGTTTGTTTGCCTTTATAAACACAAATCATTTTACCTAGATTAATGCCTACCCATTGAGCACCGGCAAAGTTATCGATTTCATTGACAAATGATTGTGAATAGCTTTTCCAGCCACCAGGGGCGCCCCAATACATATTTTTCTTCATCAGTTTTTTGATGGGGGGGCAATAAATGTTCTTGATCACGGTGCCACTTGCCGCTTCTTGGGGGGGCGCTGTGCCAGGTGCTGCCGCTGGTGTGTTAGCGGATGTTGTCGTGTTGGGGGATGTTCCAGGTGGCGGCGCTATCTTAGGTGTTTGGGCGAAAGCAAGCGCTTGGGTCGCCAAAAGTAGCGTCACCAGGGTGATTAATGTATTCCGTGTCTTCATGGGGTCCTCTCTCTGTTTACTATTTGCTCATAGTGTCATTATAGCGTATCGATCAAACTTTTTCCGCTTTTCTGTGCAGTGATTAAAAAGGTGTCTTTTATTTTGAACGTTGCATCAATTATGCCGATCTCATTGCGATATTGATCGTTAAATTTTTTATGTGTGTCAATATACTCATGTGCAAGCGCGCTAAAGTTTTTATGCTGCTGTGTCTTTAGGGCCACCATGGAGTGCCTTCCCGGCTCGCCATGACTTCCCCGTCTGGTTTAACCGTGAAATAGTTTAGTATAAACTATGAGGGTTGTTGACCTATCAAACAGATTTAGGTTTATAGTGTGGTTGTGTACAACTCTGGTGAGCTATCAAAATAGGTGAGTTATATCGTCAGCCAATTTGAGAATGTTTCTTGAAGCTTGATGATCTGTATGGTCTGTGTTAAACAGCATGAATCGAAGAAAAATGAGTAGGGGGTGAGCAATTGCAGCAAGATAAAGAACATAAAGGTTACCAGACCAATCCATGGCCTAAAAAGGCTAAAGAAGAGGGACAAGAGGTCCCAGAATCAGAGCCTACGCCATTGTCTCCTTTGGTTAGGCGCGCCAAAGATTCGTCTACACTCGTGACTGATATCCCGTTGGAGCCGATTTACCCTCGTAATCTCAGTATGCAAGATGTGGACTCGTCGTCTGAGGGGGGCTTTTCCATGTATCTCGGTGCTCCTGATGCGGACAACGCGGGTGGCAAGCCCTGCTGTTGTACGGCAACAGAGTGCTGCAATCTCAAATGCTTGTTTCAGCACATTGGTACATCCGGCTATAGTGTGGAGAATGCGGCATTGTACGCGGATACGGCCTACCGTTTTATGGTTACTGTGGGGTGGACGGCGACACAGCCGGGTTTAGTGATGGCTGTTATAGGGTTGATTCTTGTCACAGGCTGGCTCACTTTAGGTAATTATTTGTCCTATCTTGCCATAATGGATAAGTTTTTATCGCAACTGCCCTGTTTTTCCGATAGCCAGAGAAAAGAAATCCTCGAAAATATGGGCAATGCCATGAAAGATATTGCTGAAAATGGCCATGCACGTCGCTTTAGAACGGTCGTTGCCGTCGTTGCTTCGCTCTTAAAGGTTGGTATATCGGGCTTTTCCTTGTATCAGTTATCCAATCGGATTTTTTATGATCTTCTGAAAGTTGTTTGGCCTTCTTACGTTATTGTCGGGGTTGTGGGAGCCGGAAACTTGCTGGCTACTGTGGCTTTCTTTAATCAGGGCAATAGTGATCACACAGCGACCACTCCGTCAGCTACCAACAAGAAAAGAATAGGGCTGCCGACGACTGAACTGACGGGTAGGACAGATTTTCTCACCACCGATGCTGAGGACACGGCTTTTTCCTATCAGAATGCCTTACGTGCAGAGCCGCGAGTGCGTGATCACCCCAATCATACTAATCATAATGATGCCCACGACTCGGTGGTAATCGAGTT
>JBGSSQ010000354.1:0-3719 GCA_041736975.1 Gammaproteobacteria bacterium | reverse complement strand
GATTAATGTCATATTTGCAGCGTGTTGAAAATATGAGCGTGAAAGATTTTAACAAAATGGTAAATTCTGAGTCCGGTCTGCTTGGTATATCAGAAACAAGTTCAGATATGCGCGATTTACTAGATCAAGAACCTAATGACTTGCGCGCTGCAGAAGCTATTGGAGTTTTTTGTTATCAGGTAAAAAAATGTATCGGAGCTTACGCAGCAGCGCTTGGCGGTATAGATACTTTAGTTTTTACCGGCGGCATCGGGGAGCACTCGCCAGTTGTTCGTGCTCGCATTTGCAAAAATCTTGAATTTCTTGGAATTGAGATTGATGAAAAACTAAATGCTGAAAATCAGAAAGTCATTTCGAAAAAAAGTGGGCGTGTCCTGGTGCGTATCATTCCTACTGACGAAGAACTTATAATAGGCCAGATGGTTTGCTGTAGTCTTGGAATTGAATTTATAAGGGAAAATTAATACTCATGGCTGCCACAGATACAAATATTTATACCTGTCCGATGCATCCGGAAATTGAGCAAGACCATCCCGGAGCGTGTCCCAAATGCGGTATGGCACTGGAAGTAAAAAACATTTCAGTAACTGCAGATAAGGAAGAAAATACAGAGCTGAATGACATGACAATGCGTTTTTGGATCGGCGCAGGGCTGACAATTCCTGTATTTATTCTGGCAATGTCCCACTTAATTCCACTGCCAGATATTCAAGCCTGGGGACAAAGTGACATATCACGCTGGGTACAGTTTATACTTGCGACTCCTGTAGTCTGGTTGGCTGGTTGGCCGTTTATTGAACGGGGCTGGCGCTCTGTAGTATCGCGTAATTTAAATATGTTTACATTGATCGCTATTGGAGTTGGTGCAGCGTATATCTTTAGCGCAGTTGCGATGCTCATGCCCGGTATATTCCCTAAAACAATGCTGCACGACGGTAAGGCTGCAATCTATTTTGAAGCAGCAGCTATGATTGTTGTACTTGTGCTTTTAGGTCAGGTTCTTGAGCTTCGTGCACGCAGTCGAACTGGCAGCGCGATCAAAGCTTTACTTAATCTTGCACCGCAAACAGCAAGACAAATCACAAAAAATGGAGATCAGACTATTTCACTTGATGCAGTTAAAGTCAGCGACCACTTGCGAGTTCTCCCGGGTGATAAAGTTCCGGTAGACGGGGAAGTGCTCGAAGGCAGCTCCAGTGTCGAAGAGTCTATGATTAGCGGTGAGCCTTTGCCGGTAGAAAAGAAAACCGGAGATAAAGTAACGGGAGGAACTGTTAATGGTACCGGAAGTTTTATAATGCGGGCTGAGAGAATTGGCAGTGATACCATGCTCGGTCAGATCGTAAAAATGGTTTCTGAAGCACAGCGAAGTCGCGCTCCAATTCAAAGCCTCGCAGATAAACTTGCCGGAATTTTTGTGCCACTTGTACTGGGAATTTCTCTGACTACTTTCATTGTCTGGATATGGTTTGGGCCGGAGCCAAGACTTGCTCATGCAATTATAAATTCTGTCGCAGTGCTGATAATTGCCTGTCCATGTGCACTTGGGCTTGCTACGCCTATGTCAATTATGGTTGGTGTTGGACGCGGCGCAAAAGAAGGTGTGCTTGTGAAAAGTGCCGGAGCGCTTGAGCGCCTTGAAAAAGTCACGATACTTGTTGTAGATAAAACCGGCACACTCACTGAAGGTAAGCCTAAGCTAATTGATGTCATTTCGTCCGGTGGTATAGAGGAGAAAAAGTTTTTACATCTTGTTGCTTCACTGGAGCAAAACAGCGAACACCCGCTTGCCGCAGCGATTGTAAAAGGAGCAAAAGAGAAAGGCCTGGATTTGGACGAAGTCAAAGACTTTCAGTCAGTAACCGGGGGTGGAGTGCTAGGCAAAATTTCAGGACATCAGGTTATGATCGGGAAACCGGATTTCCTGCGAAAGCAACAAATATCCGGATTGGAAGATTTGGAATTATCAGCTGAAAAACTTCAGGAGGAAGGCAAAACAGTCATGTTTTCAGCAATTGACGGTAAACCGTCAGGAATCATTACGGTTGCCGATTCGATAAAGCCGACTACAAAAGAAGCAATAGAATCTCTGCATAAGCTTGGGTTGAAAATTATTATGCTGACCGGAGACAATAAGCGCACTGCAGCAGTAGTAGCAAAACAGCTTGGCCTTGATGATGTGGTGGCAGAGATAGAACCAGAAGGAAAAGCAGCATATATAAAAAATCTCATCACAGAAGGCAAACATGTAGCGATGGCGGGAGATGGTATTAATGACGCACCTGCACTAAGCGAAGCTGAAGTAGGTATAGCCATGGGAACAGGCACTGATGTGGCTATACAAAGTGCCGGAATTACTTTGCTGAAGGGAGATCTGCTCGGCATTGTCACGGCTATTCGCTTAAGCCGCGCCACCATGTGGAACATCAGAGAAAATCTTTTCTTTGCTTTTATTTATAACGCTTTGGGTATTCCTCTTGCAGCGGGAGTGCTTTATCCGTTTTTTGGATTATTGCTTAGTCCGGTAATTGCCGGAGCTGCAATGAGCCTGAGTTCAGTCTCTGTAATCGCAAATGCACTGCGTCTGAGGAATGTAAAACTATGAATAGGATATAAAATATGAAAACAAATACACTTACTAAAGATCTACTTTCAAAAATGGATGCTTATTGGCGGGCTGCTAATTATCTTTCAGTTGGTCAAATTTTTCTCTTTGATAATCCGCTACTAAAAAAGCCTCTGACAAAGAGCGATATTAAACACATGCTGCTTGGGCATTGGGGAACAACTCCCGGGCAAAATTTTATATACGTGCATTTAAACCGCATCATTAAAAAATATGATCTGGATATGATATTTGTCTCAGGTCCGGGGCATGGTGGTCCCGCAGTTGTTGGCAATACTTACCTTGAAGGTACATACAGCGAAATCTATCCAAACATCAGCCAGGATGAAGCAGGCTTGCAAAAACTTTTTCTTCAGTTTTCTTTTCCGGGAGGAATTCCAAGTCACGCTTCACCGGAATGCCCGGGCTCGATTCATGAGGGCGGCGAGCTTGGTTATTCGCTTAGTCATTCCTTCGGTGCTGTCTTTGATAATCCTAATCTCGTTGTCGCCTGTGTTGTCGGCGACGGCGAGGCAGAAACTGGTCCGCTTGCTACTTCATGGCATTCAAATAAGTTTATTGATCCGATTACTGACGGTGCAGTACTGCCAATCTTACATTTAAACGGTTATAAAATTGCTAACCCGACTATTTTAGCGCGCATTGGTCATGAAGAATTGGAGCAGTTACTTCGTGGTTACGGTTGGACTCCTTATTTTGTTGAAGGTGATGAGCCGGAATTAATGCATGAAGCAATGGCTGCAACTCTTGATCTTGCAGTTGAATCGATTAAACAGATTCAGATCGACGCTCGTGCCGGAATATCTTCAAGCAGTGTGCGACCTCGCTGGCCGATGATTGTCTTAAAATCGCCAAAGGGCTGGACCGGTCCAAAAATGGTTGATGGTTTGCAAGTTGAAGGTACTTTTCGTGCGCATCAGATTCCGCTGAATCCGAATGCACATCCTGAACACTTAAAACAGCTTGAAGATTGGCTAAGAAGTTATCGCCCTGAGGAGCTATTTGATGTGAATGGCCGCCTGAAAGCTGAGCTTGCAGAACTTGCACCTGAAGGTGAAAAACGTATGGGAGCAAATCCCCACGCAAACGGTGG
>JBGSSQ010000347.1:0-7568 GCA_041736975.1 Gammaproteobacteria bacterium | reverse complement strand
AGTACAGCCAAAAGCAGTGCTAAATCCACCCCTGTTTCAGTCACCCGCATCCCACCTACCACATTCACAAAAACATCTTGATCAAAAGTGACCACACCACCATGTCGATGAAGCACCGCCAATAACATCGACAACCGATTTTGCTCCAATCCCACACAGACCCGACGAGGATTACCTAGGTGACTTTCTGCCACCAACGCCTGAACTTCAACCAACAATGGACGAGAACCTTCCCAAGTCACCATCACACTACTACCAGAAACCGGCTCACTATAACGCGATAGAAAAATGGCCGATGGATTGCTCACTTGACGCAGCCCTTTGTCAGTCATGGCAAACACACCCAACTCGTTGACCGCACCAAAACGATTCTTCACCGCACGAATCATGCGAAAACGGCTATCTTGATCCCCTTCAAAATAAAGCACAGTGTCGACCATATGCTCCAACACCCGAGGACCGGCTAACGCCCCTTCTTTAGTCACATGTCCCACTAAAAACAAAGCAATGCCTGTTTGTTTAGCAAAACGCACCAGCTGAGCCGCACACTCCCGCACTTGGCCCACGCCACCCGGAGCCGATGACAAAAGCTCGGTATAAACCGTTTGTATAGAATCAACAACCATCACCTGTGGTTTTTCCACCCGCGCTATGGCAATGATGCGCTCTACGCAAGTTTCAGCTAATAATTGTAACTTTTGGTCCGGCAACTCCAGACGACGAGCGCGCATGGAAACCTGCTGTAGGGATTCCTCACCTGTCACGTACAAAGCAGGATACTGCTCCGCTAAATGACACAATGTTTGTAATAATACCGTTGACTTACCAATACCGGGATCGCCACCGATCAAAATTACCGACCCTGGCACCAAGCCACCACCCAAGACTAGGTCTAGCTCATTCAGCCCAGTAGGAACACGCTGAATATCTTCAAGTTCCACATCGCCTATGGCAATCACCCTAGAACCTGCCGCATCAGCATAACCCGCAAAGCGCCCCTCCTGGGGAACGGGTTTTTGTACCACTTCTTCAGTCAATGTGTTCCATTCACCACAATCAGCGCACTGCCCCGCCCATTTATGAGCGGTGGCACCACAATCACGGCAACAATAAATTGTTTTAGATTTAGTTTTGATGATTGAGCCCCCCGTTGAAAATTCTATTCCACACCCTACCGCATTTAGCACCCATCCGGATATTCGGTTTTAACGGATGCCTACACCCATACTCGATGGGGAATTCCTAGCAGCATATCATAACAACGACTGATTAGCGTGTCTAAATCTCAGTGACTTGCGTGACAGCTTGAGAGCTGATAGCCTCCCCGCACATGGAGCAGTTGCCACCGGGATGGGAGCCGCCAAAGCGCCTTTTGGATGACCACGTGCTAGACCATCTGGAGTGCAACATTGACATAGTAACCAAGGAAGGTGACGATTATGGCTAACGATAAAACGGCTACCCCAGTAACGGCAGCCCATGCCCCTGCCTCATTTTTTAACCAGTTACGTGCATTCGTTGCCGAGCAACAAACAAACGATGCCCCCTTTGACATCGCTGGCGACCTGCTTTTTGGCAATAGACTGGATGCTATACAGCAAGCAGCCCCTGTTGTGGTAGAGGAGGACGATGATGACACCATTGATGATACCATTCTGCTGCAATTTGGTTAGCCTGACATACACTTTTGCTATTAACCTCGATCAGCTTTAGTTCTAAGAGTCTATGGACCTATTACTTAGGCGAAAAAGATCTGTTAACAGGTAATTTTTCACTGAGCTCATGCATTTTCTGAACCAGATTGTCCAAATGTGTCGCGGCCATGGGGATAACCGCGTAAGCAACATTTCTCAATTCTTGCTGGCATTGACTCAATGGTTGAATCAGTGCCCCTTCAGAGCTGATCGAGGCTTTCAAAGCTAAAGACTTCACCTGCAGTTGATCACATTTATACTGCAGTTGAGTTCGCCACTCTTCTGAACGCTCAGTAATCTCACTATCATCATTTTCGGCAATAGCTTGCATCACACTTTTATAAATGGTTGTTGATTGGGACAACATTAGCAAGGCATCCCGCATATACTGAGTAAGCGTAGAATACGATTGCTGACACACCGTTTCAGAGGGACTTTGGGGTTGATCAATCAGGTAACAAAGTGTCGCAGTAACTTCCTGGTATTCAGCTACTGACTCTTTGATTAACCGAAAAGCATTAGCAACCTTAACCATGGCTGATTCTGGCGGTAATGCTGCAAAAAAATCACTTAGAGGAATTAACTCCTTCATGAGCTCCTGATTGAAACCCACAATGTCTGAAATCGCATTATTTGCTGACGTACAATCTTGAAGCAGTTGTTTCCTCGCCTTTTGCTCCGATAACAAAAGGTGGCGCACAAGAAAATGAAACAAACTCGGCAACTTTGAGCGGCTACTTTTGATAGTTTCAATTTGATTAGCTAGCCGAGAAGCAAGTTCCTTTAGTGGTTGAGTATCGCGCAGTTTTAAGACTGCATTTTTGCAATTATTAGTAGAAAATGCTGTGATGGTATTCTTAAGCGATGTTAGTTCAGCTTTTTGAATAAACTCTTCAGCAAGAGATAGCTGACGTATGATAGTCATGTTATGATGATGGTACAGCGCAAAAAGATAAAATCTGTCCTTTAGATCATTAAGGTTTTCCACTGTAGAAGAGCAAGCTAACTGCACTTTCTCAAACCAGACTCTGATGCCTCTCAATAACTCGCCAACAATAAAATCAGGTGCAGTAGCCAAACCATCATAAGCATCTTGCAGTGTAGTAATAAGCTTTTGCGTAGCTTGAGTATAACCTTCAACAAATGATGAATCGCCTTGCGTTAATTTAATAGAAACCAATAATTGTCCTAAAAAGTGAAAATAACGCTGCACAGATTTTAAGGCATCAAGATAACACCCAAGCCTGAGATCCTTTTCATCATACTCTAACCAAGTAGGATTAATCAATTTCCTGAACTCAGATAGTCCCTTATCCAAATCGCCGTGATAAGAATGAGTAAAATCATGATAGCTTTTCAAAAGCAGCTGATGAAAGTTCTGTCGTGAGGATGCTAGCTTATTTAGTCTATTCAGTGATGACAGCTTAAATTGATTCAAATGCTGTAGAATGCCTTGATAACACGCTTTATCATCAGCAGATCTAGATTGAATAACAGCTTGATACTGAGAAAGGCTGCCAATCAAATTGTTCATACATGAAACAATGCGCTGTGCTTTTAAAAAATCAGAATCGTGTTTTTCAAAAAAATCTTCTGATTCAGGCACAAGATCACCATGAAATTGAATACTGGATCGATCTATATAGACTAAAAGAGCATGACAAAAATCGCTCAGGAATTCAACATAATCTCTCATGTTTTCTGTTTGAGAAAAAGTCATTTTTTTTTGAATTTTGCGATCGGGCTCAGCACACTGGTCCTCTGGAAAGACATTCTGATTGCATTTTATATCAAGATCAGAAATCACTTTATGATAGCAATAGATCTTACTCAAATCTTGTACAATCATTGCTAACTGCTTCATAGCTGTACTCGACATTTGCGCGCTATCTAAAATAGCAACTAAATCCTGATAAATATGATACAAGCTCTCACTCACATCATCGATATTCTCTTCGCTCAAATACTCCTTTATCTCAATCACGTCACCACCTGAAAGACGTGATCTATATCGAAAGTCAATTAACATAAATTCAACTGAGGTATTCTTCCATAGTGTATAGAGATCTTCTGAATGTGCTTTGAAAATAGGATAAAAGAGATACAATAGAGGACGAAAGAATTTTTCAAAAAAATGGGTATTAAAGCTGCCACCTTTATTTTGCTTAATGCTCAAATTCAGTTTTTCCATATCAGCATAGATGAGCGACAGTTTTTCAACAATTTTTTCTATAGGAAAAGGAATACGTACCGACTGAGATTTTTCAGAAAAAAACTGAAGTTGATTATACTTATCCTGTAGAGCACGCACCCTTTCAGTAATTTCACCTTCTTTGGGCAACTCATCAAGGTATTGTAAGAGTTGATTAGATTCTGAAGCCACCTGCTCAGCAAGTGACGCAACCATTTCAAGAAGACTCGATTTAAACACCCCCATAACCATTGAGTAATTAACCGCTAAACCTTGGCTATTATCATAATCGGATCGAACCTCTGCTAATACTGATGATTTTAAAGGTGATAACTGAACAGAGCTTAGACAACCAGCGTGAGGTTTGAGCTCAACTGCGAACAAAGTTCCACTCGAACTGACAATAGTATTGGCGCTGTTCAATTTTCCACGAACAAGCTCTACTATAGAGGCGACATTTTTTAGAATAGTAAATTCATACTGAGAGATGGTTTCGATCTCTTTCAAAAAGATGTGCCCCTCGTAGCTTTCATCACATAATTGCAACAAAATCCAAATATCTAGCGATTTATCTTTAATTAATGCTGATCTTTCTTCAAATTCAGCTATTTTACTTGACTCATAATCGATGTTCTTCTTAATCATCAGTACCCCCTACAAAATTATGTTATATTAACCCACACCTCTTCAAAGCTCGCAAAATTCAACAAACCTTCATACATAGACCTATTATAAGGGATAACTCAAAATTAACAATACCGTAGTTCAACAATCGCATTAAGCTATAAAGACAAGAAGGATGCCTATTGACAAGGCGGTAGCAAAAACCTATCGTGGTCGCTTATATAAGGCTATTGAGGTAAAAATGAGCACTGTATTTCCACCTTTCCCCCAATCCAGAATGCAACGTTTACGGCAAAACACTAGATTACGTGCGCTGGTGCGCGAGACCCAACTAACACCTCAGGACCTTGTTTACCCTCTGTTTATTCACCACGGAACGGGGCTAAAAAACCCAATCCAATCGATGCCTGGCTGCTTTCAGCAGTCTGTAGATCAGCTAGAGTCTGAGATCGCTGAAATTGTGCAGTTAAAAATACCTGCTGTTTTATTATTTGGGCTGCCAGAGTATAAAGATGCGCAAGGATCAAGCTCATGGCAAGAGCAAGGGGTTGTACAACAAGCCATACGCAAGATAAAGGCGCTAGCGCCCGAATTACTGATTATTGCCGACGTGTGCTTTTGTGAATACACCGATCACGGCCACTGCGGGATCATGAACAGTCAAAGCGATAATCACAACCTCGATGCTGACGCTACGCTACCCTTGTTAGTCAAACAAGCATTAAGTTTAGTACAAGCCGGGGCCGATGTTATTGCACCCAGTGGGATGGTCGATGGCATGGTGCGTGCTTTGCGAGAAGGTCTAGATGGTGAGCAATTCTCTCACATCCCCATCATGAGCTACACCATCAAATATGCCTCTGCACTATACGGGCCCTTTAGGGAAGCCGCTCAAGGCGCCCCCCAATTTGGTGATAGACGTACCTACCAAATGGATTCAGCCAACGCTAATGAAGCTTTACGCGAAGCAGCCCTTGATGTCAGCGAGGGTGCTGACATGCTAATGGTCAAACCCGCACAAGCCTATTTAGATATTATTTGGCGCATTAAGGAACGCTACCCAGAACTACCGATGGTCGCTTACCAAGTCAGCGGAGAATATGCGATGATCAAAGCTGCTGGCGAAAAAGGCTGGATAGATGAAAAACGCGTGATGATGGAAATTCTAACCGGCATAAAACGCGCTGGAGCTGACATCATTATAAGTTATTATGCCAAAGAAGCCGCGAAAATTTTAGCTCAGTAAGAAAGGAAAAGGAAAAGGAAGGAAAAGAAAGGAAAAGGGGTCAAATCTTGACAAATAGACAAATTAAAAATAAGATTTGTATATTAGTCAAGATTTGACCCCTTCCCCTCTCCTCTGCCACCGGGTTGCAAAGAGCAGATTAATAAATTAAATGGCGTCCAGACTCAGGACTCTGGTTGGAATCGCAACGCTCTGAAGTATCTCATGTTTTTTCTTTAAATATTCAGCAAGATCATTGCTAAAAACCCCCATACACATGGGCACGAAGCTGGCTTCATCTTGATGCGCTCGAGCAAAAACAGCGGCCCCAGAAAAACCTAAAATACATGGGAAACTCAGACTAACCCCGTCAATAGTTATTTCCGAAAGAACCGGCGTCTCTGATGTTAATGGATAGTAACACCCATTTGGTGCGTCTTTGAACTTCAACGAGCGTTCAGGCTTCCTGCCGTACTCGACATCAATAGTCTCGAGCCCCTGAGCAAAAGCCTGAGCATCGCAAGCGGGTAATAAGCACTGAATAAATCCAATAACCTGCTGCCAAAATAAATGCACTTTCTGGTGTCTCCATTGTCCACTAGGTGCATTCATTTTCTGATAGGTCTGATATGCCTTAATGAGATTATGGAAGTTAAAATGATACCCGGTGGTGACTATCCCAGGCTTAAACCTTTCCTTAAATTCCATCATTGCAGCACAGAGAGGGCTATCACTATGCTCGTGATTGAGCTGCGCCAAAAGGTCTGCTTTACTGCTATTGCTTATTACGGCAAACAGCGGGCCAAAGTCATAGTCAGACTCTTGCTTCAAACCGTTGGGAAATTGCTTGCGATATTGCTTTGCCTGCTCTTCGTCAGCGTCAACATCATTGAGATTCTTGAAAAACGGGACTATCATCCGCACCATATCAGGATCACCCGCGCCCAAAGCAGCCTCAAAGGCTGTGGCGTTTTCAATCGTACGTCCAGAATAGTCGATAACAGTTGCTTCAATGAGTAATAATCCAGGATTAACTTCCAACATTTTTTTAGCTTGAGCTTCTTCGCCATAGACCACATGCTGCAGTAATTTTTTTGCACCTAGGAGATGAAGCGTTGGCTGAATAGCCTTATTAAAAAAACGACACACGCTGGATAAACGCGCTGAATCAGCCAGTCCAAGGGTATCATTAAAGGCCAGCAATCTTACAACATCACTGCCGAGGTTGAATGGCCTATAAGGCTCAGGAGCCACCGCAAAAATTTGCCCAAGGTTTTCACAAACAATCAGTGCGTTAAAATGATCGGCATTAAGTTGATTAGCATGTTTGAGCAATTTAAGGCTATTCACCATGGCACCGATGATCTTATCGTCTATAGCAGCCTGGTTGCCTGTTTTCGCAGTTCGAATGACCTGTAGAAGCTGAGTAAACGCGCGATATGAAGCGCGTGTTTTGGGGACCACTGGACCGGATGAAAACATCCCAACAATGCGGTGCTTGAGATTATGTATAAGATCATGTGCTTCAACGGGATTATCGATAAAGCACGTTACCAATTTCAATATCTGCACTTCGGTTAAGGGGCCTTCTGGGAATGATGCTACTAACTTTTCTGCTGCAACTATTGATGGATGTGAGCCCTGGTGTCCTCTAATGATACCTTTAGTTTCGTTATAATCAAAGATTATACGCTCAATTTCTGCTTTTTGAATACTCACGGCCGTAACCTCATATAGTTAAAATAAGCTGAGTATAACCTATCAACATTAAGAAAACATTAAAAGGGAAAAGGGGCCAGCGACTCCCGCTTAAGGATCCCCCTCAATCAAGCCA
>JBGSSQ010000304.1:0-2511 GCA_041736975.1 Gammaproteobacteria bacterium | reverse complement strand
AGAGGAGTGGCTTGTGATTCTCTTGCGCCAAGAAACCATGGACAAAAAACAACTGATTGACCTGGCGATTAATCACTTAAAAGCGAGCCGCGTTGAGTTGCCTTCCTCTTTAGTATTAGGTCGCCTGGTAAGCCAGAAAGTCAATAAAGCGGTTGAAGGATTTCATCAAAGTATTGCCGAAAGCTTAGCTCTTAGTAAACGAAAACAACTGTATCAATTAATCACACCAAAACACAAAGAAGCCTATGCTCAATTAGCGGAACTTAGAACATCGCCTCAAAATGCCAATAGCGAGGTGATGAATAAATACCTTGACTATTTTGACCAAATTGAACAGTTAGGTATTCTGGACTGCAATCTGTCAGCAATACACCCTGATGTCATTACTGAACTGGCTCAAAAAGGTCGCTACTATGATGCCGCCCAGCTACGTGATATGGCTTCTAAATTAAAACAAGAAGCCATCATTATTTGTTTTTTGCATGAAACGGCTAAAACCATTCTTGATTACCTGGTTTATGTATTTAAGCGAATATTTTTGGACATTAATCGACACGCTACCAATGAAGTAACCGCTGAGCGCGAGAAAGTATCCAGGCGAAACAAAGGAAAATTTAAACCAGCTAGTGAGTTCATTAAACAGGCTTATTCCCAAGCAGCAGTTGAGCAGTTAACCCTCATGGAGTTTGTGACCCAATTTAATGAAGACACGATGCTTGAAACAGCCAGTGCCTGTGAGGCCATCGATAAGCTAGAGTCCTCTGGAGTTACAGATCATATCGTTAACCGTTTTTCCTATGTCAGAAAATTTTCAAAACGATTTTTAAACTTAAAGCTCAGCGCAAGTATTGGGTTAAGTTCATTAATGGAGGCACTTGAGCTCCTTCGTCAACTTCACAATGGCGAGATTAAAAAACTTCCTGATGTTGTGCCAACAGACTTTCTGCCAAAAATGTGGAAGGATGTGGTGTTTGATGAGAATGGATCTATTAAAGCCCATCACTGGGAAATGGGTTTTTATTACGTCCTCAAGAAAAAAATAAGCGCGGGGGATGTTTATCTTTCTAAAAGTCGTAATAATCGTTATTTTTGGGACACGGTTTATGGCGAGCAGCCCTGGGAAAATGAGCGAGAACAACAGTACCTTAAGCTTGCCTTACCCAATGATTTTGATACACTTCTGGAGACACTACGGGGGGAATATCATCGAGTAGCCACAAATGCCAGTAAGAGTTTCCCGACTAATGATTTTGTAACGATTAATGAGAGTAAATTTTGTTTCACCAAAGAGGATGCCCTGGTTATTCCACCTGAAGTGGTCAAATTACGTAAGTTAATACAGTCCAGGATGCCTGCCATTAGAATTGAGAAGCTCTTGGCAGAAGTCGCCCTTATGTCAGGCTGCATGGAAGGATTTACGCCTTTTTATGCCCACACGCAACCGATTAAATTTCCATTAAAGCCATTGCTTGCGGCAATTCTTGCGCATGCAACCAATATTGGGCTGTTTGGAATGGGAACCAGCGCTGTTGGCATCAGCATTGATGCGCTGACCAACGCATCACATGTTTATCTACGACAAGACAGCATCAAAGAGGTGAATCGTCGCTTAATTAATCATTTATTGACTTATCCAATCAGTGAGGAAATGACAGATGGTTCTTATTCAACCTCCGATGGTGAGCGTTACCCCATTGAGAGAAAATTTTTTCTGTCCTCTTTTTATCCAAGATACTACGGATATTATGAGCGTGCGATTTCCATCTATACGCACGTGACAAAAGGTGGTGTCTTTGGTACCCAGGTTATTTCAACTGGTGAAAGAGAAGCCTCTTATGTGCTCACGGGGTTATTAGAGAATGATACCCTTCTCAATCCTGAATTTCATAGCACAGACACCCATGGATTTACTGAGCATCTCTTTGCTCTGCTCTATTTAAATGGGTTTCCTTTTCATCCAAGGCTTAAGGATTTAGCCGAGCAAAATATTTATAAAATTGATGATGCAATGAGCTATGGTGACTTAGATGAAGTGTTTCATGGTACAGTGGATATTGAACTTATTCGTAAATATTGGGATCAAATTGTCCGTATTGTCGCCTCATTAAAGAATGGCCTGGCTCCAGCCCATGTGATAATCCAGAAATTAGCCAATCGAACTGACAATGTATCCAAAGCAATAAGAGCTTTGGGGCGTATCATTAAAAGTATTTATATCCTGCGCTATATTGCAGATCAAGATCTTCGTTATACAGTTCATTTACACCTCAATCATGGCGAATCAAGACACCATCTGGCCAAAAAATTATTTTTTCTAAACAGAGGAGCTTTTAAAACCAGCGATTATGAGGAAATTATGAATAAGGCCAGCTGTTTAAGCTTGGTATCCAATGCCGTTTTAGTATGGAATACCCATCACATACAACAGATCGTTGACGAACTTCGAGAAGAAGGACTCGATATTCCAAGCGAGCACTTACAGAAAATATCCGCGCTAATGTTTAAGCACAT
>JBGSSQ010000297.1:0-3912 GCA_041736975.1 Gammaproteobacteria bacterium | reverse complement strand
GCGCCTTGCCCGATTTGTTTCCTGTTAACTTTTGCACTTCTACAAATTTTCGACGACAGTGTGCAAAGCATCCAATCGATATAATATCTTTTTTATCTCGTAAATTATTGTAGCCTGAATACGCATCCGTTTGTAATTTACCTGAGTACGAAGCCAAGTGATTATTCACAACATGGCTTCCATGACTTTCATCGTAGGCACATAATGCAAACTTGTTATCGGGATCACAACTCAAATAGCACCACATATATCCCTGCTTATTGATATTCACTGCTTCACTCGCGTCTCATCGGCTTGTAGTGCGGATATGTTTTTGAGTTGCTCCCATAAAACCGGTTTTATCGGTGCTATTACTTCGAGGGTTGATAAGGCCCAATTCACCAGTGTGTTAGCTGGGATATCAATGCCATTGCTTAGAAAAATCTGTGATTGCCGATATATCGGCAGGTGATACTGGTATTTGCTTAAAATCACGGCCGCCAACAAGTCATCGAGAGTTTTACAATTGGTGTTTAGCGGCAAATCGAGGTGTTTTGGTACTGCCTGTTATAATAATGGTGGTTATTATAATGACAAGTGCTACCTGGTAGCGGCTAGAAATCAGTCCTCTACTCGATCTAGCTGATGGATGGGCTTAGAATGGGACTAGCTATCCTTGAGTCCATATAAAAGAAAACCCTCTATTACGAGGGTTTTCCGATGAAACGCAACATTTTTTGCTATGGTAGGACCTAGAACGGTTCTATCTACCTATGCCGTGTTGGCTCTGTTTAACCCACTGATATATATGATTTTTATTTTTTAAATAACAACAATCGAGAGTGTAATTGTTGTGTATATCACGAAAATTGTCGAAAAACGCAACAACATATGACTTCCGTAGCGATGTGAAGGTAGAATGCCATCAAGATTTAAATGTTAAGCTTTGTGAAACCCGTCCTATTCACTGTATTTTCAGGTAATAAAATATATCATGATAATAATTATAATTAATGGTTTTAATGTTTGATTTAGTTAATATATTTAATGGTTGGCTATATTTACATATACACGCTAAAATTGCTTAATGGATTGAATTATGATACAATTTGACTTAATTAAAATATGGATGTTTGTACTACCAAATTTCATCCTGAGGCACAATTTATGCGTAAATCCATTTTTTTTCAACCGTTGCTGAGGTCTTGGATGGTAAGATCTGTGCGATCATTGTATCAGAGAGCAGAGCGATTTCCTTATGAACGTGAAGTAGTGATTGGAAATAATACAGCAATATTTTCTACTTTGGCTTCAATTGATCAGCACAAATCAGGAGAACACCAGGATGTAACATTATTTTGTCCACCCTTTTGGTTGGATGAAGTGCACCCCTCGCATTTACAGCATGATTGGGGACAAAATATCTATGGATTGCCTTGGTACGTGCGCAAGTTATTTTTAGAGGTTCACCCAAGATTCCCGGAAGATAAATTTATTAGTTGGCACCTTTATCAAGAGTTGAGGCAGATCGCTTTAGATAAACTCCATAGTCATGGAGTACAGATTCATCGTGAGTTACCCTCTCTTCGCAGAGAAAAAGAAGATATTATTGCCACTTGCAAAAATGGACAGAATGTTCTATTTGGCCTCAAAGATACTTTTTTCTACAATTGGTATAAGGTGCCAAGAAATCACCATATTTCGGGGTTGATACAACGATCCAATACTGATTTGTATAAATTGGATCCAAATCATTTACCTGATCACGTCGTAGTCTTAGGATATGGATTGTCAGCGATATGGTTGAAAAAGCACTTTCCACAGATTCAATTTAGCTATTTAAAAAGAGAAAGCGACAAGCTTACAACAATAACTTCAAACTTTGGTGTTCCTTACCATGAAATTGAAAATAATGCTTACAATCTTGATGAAATTACTTTGAGTGCTAGTTCGGATCAAAAACAATTATTAGTTGTATTGCCTAAAGAAAATGGCGGGCGGGCTATTGTAGGGGATTTTTACAGTGCCATGGGTATACGGCTGATGAATGAGCTCACCGAAAATATTATACCTAAGAATCAGCAGTTAATTGTCCCGGAATATCATTTTACTGACTGGAAGGCGCCTGAAAATGTTGCTTTCGGTAGTTTGTCCGAAAATTTTGCTCGAATTATGGCGAGGACGAATAATTGTTCTTGGGCCTTTGAGCCAATGGCATATCATTTAGATACATTTCCCGATATTATTAAACAAAAGATGTTTGATATTGATATCACTTTGGATGCAAGGTTTTTTAATCGATTTGAGGAATCATTTGTAAATCACAAAGCTTTTCATGTTGGTAAGGTTGCGAAATTTAAGGACTCGATAAATACTCTGAAATTTATTGAATTCTTTGTATCAACGTTCCGAGAAGTTTATGGCGGGGAATATTCGGATCGTCTAATCGATCAAGATGTGAAGAAAATCGAAACTATATTGTTAGATGTTCTCGAAAGTCGTGATAATAAGCGAAACAACTCAATAAACCTAAATTCACAAGCAAGACGTTCCTACCATACTGTGGCTAGTAAGGGTGGTGTAATTACAGGTGATAGAAATGAAGTGGATCTCGTAGGTGAAAAATCTCTGGAGACAAAAGTAAAGTTGACTGACTTCCCTATTGTTATATCTACAAGTGCCTTGATTGAAGAATTAAATCGCGTTGATAGCGAAGACAAGCTATCAAACTTCCGACCCATTAATATTAAACAAGTAGCTCAATCATTAGAAGAACATGAACGTGCTTTGGAGTATTCTTCATTCTATTAAGGTGAGTTAGATTAATAGCCAACGAGAAAGCCAATCTTTTCCTTTTTTTGGGGCCTTAATCAGATAAGTCTCTACGTTTCTATCCTCAGTGCGAACCTTATGAGCAGTTGAGATGAAAACCCTCTATTACAAGGGTTTTCCGGGGAAACGCAACGGTTCTATCTACCCTCCCTAAGTAATCTCTGTTTAACCAATTGATATATATGGCTTTTATTGTTTAATTAACAACAATTGAGAAGGTAGTTGTTGTGTATGTCACGATAATATTGGCCGAAAAACGCAACAACATATGTCTTCTGTAGCGGTAGAGTTGCCATTACAGTTGATACCCAATGAATGGTTCACTTTCCTTGTAATAGCAGGACACACCATAAATTGTTTTGTACGGTGAATATTTCAGCGCCTTTTCAGGCTTTTATAGGCTAATTCAGGGAGTCGGGCCTTCTGGGGGTCTTGGATTCTGTAGGGTGTTCGAAATCACCTCTTCCAATGACCGGATAGGTTGATCGAGCGCGGTGATTTGTGAGGAGGGCTTCATATGATGTTTGAGATCTTGCAATTCAATTTTGCAATCAATGAGTGCTTGTAAGACTTTGCCAGGGATGCTCAATAGAATTATTTGTGCATTTTGATCAGTTTTCATTAAATGATCAATCTGTTGCTGATAACGTAACACGATTGCAATGTGTTTCTTTGGAGTAGATAAGTGGTCAAAGAATGTTGGAGCAGCCTTGCTCTTTTTATTCATAGGATTGAAAGCTTTCATGGCATCAGCTACCCGTTGCCTAAATGATTCGAGATCGGTGCCTGTCAAGAGGTAGTTGTCGTAGTAGTTATCAATTAGTTTTACTACTGATTTAGTGTAAGCATCTAAGAATTACACGCCAAGATTTAGTTGACCTTTATCGATAAATTGTGGTAGCAAAGATTTCAGATCAATGGTTCCTTTTCTCATCGCTTCGGCTTTGCTCAATAGATAGGTTAAATAAGGCCATTGATTCAGCGCATAGCCAATCGCATTCCCAAGCTTGCTTTTTTTGCCGACTTGCTGTGCACTTAATAATAGCCATTGATGAAACTCCTCCAGCAGTGGCTTTGCTTTCTCTTGCCTTAATAACAGTC
>JBGSSQ010000249.1:0-5835 GCA_041736975.1 Gammaproteobacteria bacterium | reverse complement strand
AAAACAATTTTTTCAAAGAAGATCCAGCGCTTGCGACTCAAGGTGTCAACCCACGAACTTTTAGTGGTGATCTGCGTATGGTTGTGACGGACAATGTTTTTGAGAACATTGAAAGGCCATTTGAAACATACTCCCAGGATGGCAATGACACACACATCATAAAGAGGAACCGCGCGTCATATGATCGGTCGACTGTATCTAGCGCATTCTACACCGCATTCTCACCTCTGGCTTTTCCTACTCAAACAAACAGGAGTGAGACGATCATCAAGGACAACACAGTGATCGGCCTGAGAGCGGTGAGACTTCTTAACGACAACTCAAGTCCATGGCAACTCCTTGATATCAAGGTGATGAACAATTGTTTTGATGGCCAAAATAAAATTGACCTGCCCGCCTTTCAGACTAGAGACTTGAGTGGGGAAGGGCTGATTGGACAAGTCGTCAATGGCCAATCAACGGCGAGGATGTTAGCCAAGCATAACAACATCCTTGGGTATGCAATATCTGTCCTCGATGCGCGTCGTGGAGGACAGTGCTGTGGCACCAATATGAATTACGACCTCGAAAATAACTGGTGGGGAGCTGCAGGCCCTGGGCCAACATTGTTAGCTGGTGATAGTACCGCTGTGATTGACTTGAGCCCTACACTGGACTCACCCATCAGCTGCCCTGGCGACGATAATTATCACCACGATGATGATCATCATTATCATGACGATGACTAGTTATTAACATCTTAACTAAGTGGTTATATGGCGCATTACTTTTCGGTGATGCGCCATAAGCGGTGTCAAGTCTACGCATAGCTCATTTTGCATTTTCTTTAAACTAATTTAGTTTTTCAATTTAGGCTAACAAGCTATTCGTCGATCATAGCCCGATCTTGTATAAAGTTTAGTGATTGCATGACCTCAGCAAAAAACTCATTCATACTATGGTCTTCGGCTAGTTTTTTACGAAATCGACTGATGTTTGACGATACACCACTCCTACTTAGGTGCTTTAGGTGCTGACCGATTTCTTCTAGTCGATATCCGAAGTGGTATCGTGCTATATAAATTATCATGGACTTCACTAAGCTGTTGGATATCCCTCTCATTTCCATTATATTAGAAGCATCAAGGGTTTTGTTGGCAACCTCCTTTGAGATTTCTGCAATTGATGGTTTAAGAAATTTTCGATCGCTAACCTCCTTGGAATGCATTCGGTATGGGCTTTCCAATTTGATTTTTTCTATGAACTCCTCGCTTCCCATGTAGGGTGGCGTTTTTCCTTCACCAAAAAATGTTTTAATTTCATCGGAATCACCTTCAGATAGAAAATGGTTATAGCAATTGGGCCATTTATTCTCATCAAAATACTCCTTGATTTTATAAGTATGTAAAAAATTTGATGATTTTTTTGAGTTTAAATACTCTAGGCAGCTAGACCATTGGTAATCACTGGGTTTTCTTACCATATTCGCTCTAACTGGATTCAAGTGTATATATCGACTTAGTTCCAGCAAGTAACGGTCACCACCAACAATAATCGATTTGTATCGACCACGAAAAAGTGATCCGTCTCGGCGTTCTAACTTATTATGGCGGAGAGTATAAACACCGTTAATATGCCTCATCGCATCTGATAAATTTCCAAGAGGAGTATGTATTAGTAAGTGATAATGATTCCCCATCAAACAATATGCATGAATTTCGATTGAGAATATTTTAGATGCTTCTTCAAGCAGTTCTATAAATATTTTGCGATGTAAATCGTTACGGAAAGTAGGCTGACGACATGCGCCACGATTCATGACGTGGTACCAATCTCCAGGACGTTGTATACGAAGAGGTCTTGACATGATTGTATAATAATACGTATACAAAAAAATTCTATACCGTATTTTTCGTTATCACTAGTTTTAAAATTAGATTTATCCTTAGATTCAATATTAGATTACCAAGGCCGTTACTTTCAATGCGGAATTTAAATTTTCACTAAGAGCTGGAAATGAGCTATGCGTAGACTTGACCCCGCAATTATTCCAGTACAATGGTTTTGTTGTGGTGAATAATCACTTGATGATTCAAATGCAAGCGCAGACCGGTTGCCAGGGTGACTTTTTCGACGTCTCGACCAATGCGCTTAATGTCCTCGGGGGTGTAACTGTGATTGATATGAGCGACGCCTTGTTCGATGATGGGCCCTTCGTCTAAGGCTTCGGTGACATAGTGGCAGGTGGCGCCTATAATTTTAACGCCTCTGTCGAATGCTTGTTGGTAGGGGTTTGCGCCTATAAATGCAGGTAAAAAACTGTGATGAATGTTAATTATTTTTCCAGAATAGCGTTGGCAGAATGCAGCAGGCAGAATGCGCATAAAGCGCGCGAGCACGATGACGTCAGCTTGGTAAGACTGAATTAACTCATCAATCTTAGCGAAGGCTATTGTGTTGTCTCCGGTGGTGAATTCGATAGCATGGTAGGGGATTTTATGCCAGTTCACTAAGCTCTGTGCATTTTTATGGTTGGAAATAACAGCAACAATGTCGCAAGGTATCTCGTGGCTTTGCCAGCGATGCAATAAATCATCGAGACAATGGGTTTGTTGGCTGGCTAGAATAACAACCCTTTTTTTTCTTTGAGAATTGTGAATGGACCAATCCATGTTAAAAGCCTTAGCCACCTGTTGAAATTCTTTGTTAAAATTTTCTTCGTCTAAATTAATTGAGTTCGCTGCTATAGCTGCGCGCATAAAAAAAGTTTGGGTAGCCGCTTCGCCGTGTTGATGTGAGCGCAAGATGTTGCCACCATGCTCGGCAATGAAATGCGTGACAGCGGCGACGATACCCGTTTTGTCTGGGCAGGAAAGGGTCAGTACGTACTCTTGCATAGTCATTCTCTAATAGTTGTCAGAGTGTTATTATGAAGTGATTGGGCTATCACTTCAAGCGCAACTTCCGATGAACAATCAAAATCCATCGCCGAGGCTATAGCGCATGCCGATCAATATAAGCATGCTTGGGTAGCGATGGCAAAAAAGAAGAATATATCTAATGGCCCAAATCGCCCCACGACCCTTGCTATTAGTTTCTTCAAAGAAAGCCCTACCACTACTGTCACTCCAGCAGTGATTGATTTGGGGGTAGGTCGTGGCATGGAAGCACTTTATTACCTCAAAGAGGGCTGGAAAGTTCAAGGTGTTGACTGCTTTCAGGAAATCATTGACCACGTCAATAACACTATAGGCGTTAATTATTCTGACACATTTACCGCGGAATGTAACACGCTGCAGCACATGGATTTAGGCAAGCAGGTTTGAGCTACGATATTTTAGGTGATGAAGGCGCAACCTCTGCCTTGCTTTCTTTCTTTTCATTGATGACGCTCTGCAACATAGCAACGCAGTTTGGATCAGACTTCATGTCAAATATTTGGTTGCGAATTTGTCCTTTAAAATGACTCTGTATCAGTGAGTTAACTGCTGAATTTGTTTTCTCTACCAACCCAACTAAGCGTTCAATTTGCTCAAATGCCTTTGCTTTGCTGTCATTTTTACCTCCTTGATTGACTTGATCCTTGAGCTTGTCCAGTCCGCCTTCATTTTTAAGGACATCACATGCATTGCTCAGTTTTCCCAACACATCTTGTATATGCTGAGAGTTTTTTGAGCTATCTTGGTCTGATTTTGCTACTGGATTAAATTCATTGAGAACTTTGATGAGCTCCTCAATCCGAGTATCAGATTTAAGTATGCTCGGTGTGGCAGCCTTTTGGGGTTCAACTGCCGTGATTGAGGGTGGGGTAGGTGGTATTATGTATTCCCCTCTAGAAAATTCATCTAAACTTTGGATGAGATCTTCATCATTTACTTCGTTTTCTGTATCAATCCCTTGTGTCTGTTTGGTCTCTTCCCCTTGTGCGCCTTGTGCGCCTTGTGCGTTCTGTTGGTTATTGGCTGCAACTTCGGCATCATATTCCTGCATTATAGTATTGAGGAAATCATCAGCATTAGCAGGAAGAGGTTCGTCCCTTGCATATGACGCTAAGTCTTCATTGTCTTCGTTCATTTCAGCCATTAAACTTTCAATATAGGCCGCTTCTTCATCTGATTGTATTCTTGGTTCTGTTGCAGCATCAATTTCTTTGGCTTCAACGACAGTTGCATTGTTGTCGATATCAGCGTCTAATGTTTGATTGGCGTCAGCATTTGTTGTGTTTTCATTATTGTTACTAGAACTGTCTATGGCATTATTATTATCAATGGCGTCTAAGGCTTGCTCAAGTTCATCCAGTAGATTTTTTGCTTCCGCTTCAGGTGTAATGATATCGACTGGATTGTTGTTAACTTCGAGAACGGCTAAATTCTCTGAGTCTAAGTTGGTAATAGCCACTTGAGCTGAGTTTAGTTCTTGTTGTGCTTCAGTTATTGCCTGTTGATTAGAGGTGTTTTTAATTCCTGCTATGCTATCTTGTGCTAGATCTAAATCCACTGTTGTTTGCTTGGTATCTTCTTTGGTGGCTACCACTTCCTCTTTTGCCACTTGGCTAGTGGATTTTATTGGATTTCTCTCTACATAGTCTTTGATAATTCTGTTAGTAGCCTCCACGGGTTGTCCGCTGTATTTAGCCTTTAATGAATACAGCTGATCTGTATTGCTAGTCTTAAGTTGCTCTATATCATTTCTGATCTCACGTTGCAGAGTCTTAAAAATATCTTTATCAATGCCATCAGTTCCAGGAGGCATATTGGCAATACTGCCAGAATTGTTGATACGATTATCGATTAATGTTTGCGAGATTTGGATGCGTTCAAGCAAGTTATTTTTCATGCGTGTCTTCAAATATGGTACACGATCAATCAGATTTCTTTGTATCGCATCTACGCCACTAGTGATAGTTTGACGCACTGCAGTGACCAACCCATCTTTTCTCACTTTATCCATAAAGCCTAAGTTGATTTGGTTAGTTTGTGCGGGTGCGGCAGCTTGTTCTATGGTTGGCTTTTGAGGTTGCGATTCGGTTTGAGCCTGAGGTGGTGATTTTTGCTCTGCCTCACGATTCTGTGCTGCTTGCACATATTTTTCATGATCAATCGGTGGTATGACAACGTCAGGCGCTTCAACGTCGCCTACCTCTCCGAGCTCTTTAAAAAGCTTCTCAGCCTGTTCAGCATCGGCTTCAATTTTTTGAAGGAATTCATCACTTTTGACGTCATCAGTTGTATCAATGAGTTCGTTTGGTGCTTTTTCTTCAGTTTCTTGTGCATCTATTTCTAATGAGGATAATAGCTCATCGAGTCCGTCTAAATTTAATTGCTCATCTAAGCTTGACTTGCTCTTCGACTCCGATTCAGCGAGATTATCCAAAGATTCCGCTACCGGTTCTTCACGCGTTTTTGCTTCACTGTTTTCACGCTCAATAGGCCCATCTCCAGCCAGTGCTGAATCAGCTCCCTGTGACAAGTTTTTTATGGCGTCATCTAATTGCTTTAGGCCTTCTTCTATTTGATTCTGCATCTTTGAAGTATAGTCGTGCAATTCAAGATGGCTTTGTAATTCAGCTTCCGCTTTGGCCAACTTTTCATCGACACTTAAACCTGATAATTCGATTTTCTGTAATGTTGATTTCAATTCATTGAGGCCTGATAGCTCATTGTCTGATGCTGCACTATCTTCTGCAGCCCCCACTTCATCCCCTAGAATTTTTGCTTCGAGCTCCATCTCATCGAGATTTTCTATTAACTCTTCTAACGCTTCCAGCGAATTTTCTAGACTGTCAGCGTCTACTGGCACACTGTCTTCATCAAACGATGATGGCTCAATCAGCTCTGCCTCGTCTACTTCCTTTTC
>JBGSSQ010000247.1:0-4076 GCA_041736975.1 Gammaproteobacteria bacterium | reverse complement strand
GTGCTATATTTACATTGGGAGTCACAAAGGAGATTATGGCAACATTGAGCACATCACGCAAAACAGAAACTATTTCATTTATGCCCACCGATAATCGGCGACTCGCTGATTTGACAGGACAGTTCGACCAAAATTTGCGACAAATCGAACGCTATCTTGGCGTGGAAATCAGCAACCGCGGGCATACCTTCAATATTATAGGCCCCCCCAAGCCCGTTGCTGTGGCAAAGCGCGTGCTCGAAAAGGCCTATGACGAAACCTTAAAAAACACACTCACTCCCCCACAGGTTTACCTGATGCTGCAAAGTGAAGTGAACCAAGTCGAGCATCCTCTAGAAAAAGAAAATCGTGAGCTAGTGATTCATACTGGGGAACGCAGCATTCAACCACGCAGCCAAAATCAATATATCTACGTAGACAATATTCTTAAATATGACATTAATTTTGGCATAGGCCCGTCTGGAACAGGTAAAACCTACCTAGCCGTTGCCTGCGCAGTCACCGCGCTAGAAAATGATAAAGTACGCCGCATAGTACTGGTTCGACCGGCTGTAGAAGCTGGTGAAAAATTAGGCTTTTTACCAGGAGATATGGCTCAAAAAGTCGATCCTTACTTACGTCCACTTTACGATGCGCTGTATGAAATGCTGGGCACAGAACGCACTTTAAAATTAATAGAACAAAACATTATTGAAATCGCTCCGCTCGCTTTTATGCGCGGCCGCAGCCTTAACGACTCCTTCATTATTTTGGATGAGAGCCAAAATACCACCAAAGAACAAATGAAAATGTTTCTCACCCGCATCGGTTTTGGGTCTAAAGTTGTGGTAACGGGAGATATCACCCAGATAGATTTGCCTAGAGACACCGATTCTGGTTTGCGACATATCATCAAAGTATTAAAAGACATTGATGAAATTTCCTTTACATTTTTCCAAGCGCACGATGTGGTCCGACATCCCTTGGTGCAACTAATTGTCAATGCCTTTGAAAAATTTGACGAACGCCCCCATGATTGATTTCAGCTTACACATCGCCACAACGCACACGCCATTGCCATCAAAAGATGATTTTTATCAATGGGTTAAGGTCACTTTATCACCTAAGAATGCCGATGCTGAAATTGGCCTACGCATTGTTGATGAAGCCGAATCAGCAGAGCTCAATGAACAATACCGAGCAAAAGCTGGCCCCACTAATGTGTTATCTTTTACACTAGATCAGAATCCACTTGTTGGTGACATCGTCATTTGTGCACCTATAGTAGCAAAAGAAGCCAAGGCACAAGGCCTAGCGGATATTGCCCATTGGGCTCATCTGACGGTACACGCTTGTTTTCATTTATTGGGTTATGATCACCAAACTGATGAAGAAGCCAGCGAAATGGAAAAACGCGAAATAGAAACACTACAATCACTAGGCTACGACAACCCCTACGGAGTGGAACCTTGAAACAGTTGCTTACCCACCTACATCATCTAGTCACTCACGAGCCTCAAAATAACGAGCAGCTGATCGGGGTGTTACGTAAAGCCGCATCACAGGATGTTGTGGACCCGGAAGCGTTGCGCATGATTGAAGGCGTTCTACAAGTCGCTCAAATGAAAGTGCGAGACATCATGATCCCTCGCAGCCAGATGATCACTTTGGAATACAATACCACGCTAGAGCAATTACTACCCATCGCGGCCGAAAATCAACACTCACGCTACCCCGTCATTGGCGAAAACCGTGACGAAATAATAGGCATTCTACTGGTAAAGGACTTATTGCCTTATCTCTTAAAGACACCCAAAAAATTTGAATTGGCTAAAATTCTTCGCCAAGTCATTGTCATCCCGGAAAGTAAACGACTGAATGTGTTGCTCAACGATTTTCGAGTCAATCATAATCATATGGCTATCATCGTCGACGAATACGGTAGTATTTCAGGGCTGGTGACTATCGAAGACGTCTTAGAACAAATCGTTGGTGAAATTGAAGATGAATCCGATACCGATGATCCCGAAACTCAAATTAAAAAAATTGCTGAGGGTCAATTTACCGTCAAAGCCCTCACCTCAATCGAGGCCTTCAATGCGCATTTTAGTAGCCAATTTAGCACCGATGAGTTTGACACCATTGGTGGTCTCATTATGAATCGTTTCGGTCACCTACCTAAGCGCGGTGAAACTATTCAGATTGACCAATATCGATTTAAAATTCTGCACGCGGATAATCGGCGCATCCGTTTGCTCAAAATCACTGTCCTAGAGGTAAGGGGGCAAGTCTTGAAATAAGAAATAAGAAATAAGCAAGGAAGAAGCGGCAAATCTTGCTCCTTCTTCTTTGCTTATTTCTTATTTCAAGACTTGACCCCTTACCCAATACCCTTTAATAGTAATGTCTATTGAAAGCTATAGATTTATTTCTTTCATTAAATGATTGCGGCCTAAGCCTTAATTCTATCGCTTTTCTAGATGCTGCTTGAAATAATTCAGTGATGTTAAAGTTGTTCTGTGCATTTGTCATTATTGCAAAGTCACAAGGTTTACCCATTTGATAAAAATCATCTAAGCTCCACAGCTCACCCACAACATTTTCATACTTAGTCCCAGCAAATATCAGCGCTCTGTTATTGAGAACTTCTGCTTCATTCTCGTACAATGATGCAAAATGACTGAAAGTTTCATTGTTGAGGAAAGCTTTGACATCTGCCAATATGATGATGACATCACAGTCCCTTGAATCAAAATTTTCATAAATAATCAGATCACAGATTTTACCATCCACACTGAATTTTTTTTTCCACTCCTGATTCGAGGTTTTATTAATTTCATCACCGCCATCACAAAACTGTCGAATAAGACTAGATTTTCCACATCCTTGTTTTCCTAGTATGCCAATTCTGATGGTAAAGTTGGCGGGAAGATCATTTAGATCTTCAGGTGGCGATAAAGCAACATAAGGTGCAGATACACCAGATGCTTCTGTCACTCTTGTGCCTAGTCTAGAGCCTCTCTTAAGAAAAGGACTTAGCCTAGCTTCACGTGGGGGTGATGTTAATTCAATTGTAGTTGTTTTTTTGGATGCAAATACATTTTTAGTGATTTTTGAGCCTTTTTTAGGGGGGGAGCTTGTTGTTCTTTCAACAGTTAATTTAGTCGAATTTGACTTTGAGCTATCTGGGGATGCAGATGAAACCTTAGGCTCTCTTGACCATCCTTTATTAAAGAGCCCCTTTCCACCATCAGTAAATGAGCTGAAAAATGAGGATTTTAAAACGCTTGTCGACTCTGGTAGCTTATTTTCAGGTTCAACTTCCAGACCTTCAGCATCAATCCTGCCAGCCGTACGACGCTCAAAAGATTGAGGATTGGCGCGTAAAGTGATCGTTTTCTTAACAGCCATTTCAAATAATTTTGACACATTGATATTGTCTAGTGCGCTTGTCATAATGGCATAGTCACAAGCTATTTTCATTTCAATGAGGTCTTGCAATGTCCAATTTTGTGTTCCATTAACATCGCACTTAGTTCCAGCAAATATAAGGGGGCTATTATCAAGAATATCTTGATCGTGGTGCATTGTTTGATAGATTTTTAATGTATTATGACTGAGATAAGTAGTAGTTTCAGCTAAAATTATAATGCAATCGCATTGACCTGGAAAAATTGAAAATGTCACAATCCCGGCGTTTGGCACCACCGTATTTTGATAAATAATCAAATCAGTAGTTTTACCATCAACTAGTATTCTTTTTTTCCACGCTAATAGACCTTCATGCTTATCTGATTTTATAGAACGTGCGTTAAATTCACCCACTAGCGCTGAAGCACCAGAACCTGACAATCCATATAGGCCTATTTCTACCGTGTGGTCAGCCGGATTAGTATCCAATATTAATGTTTCATCAAGTCGCGCTACTGACACTTTCTCTACTAAAGCTAAAGGCTGTTCCTCTACTGATCTACGACCTAACTTTTTATATATATTAAGCACTCTTTTCATTTTATCATGAGGTATTAGCCCTCTGTCTGACCCAATTTCTAATTCACAGCCAGTTACTGGGCAAGTTGAATGATTCGTTAACCACG
>JBGSSQ010000223.1:0-2602 GCA_041736975.1 Gammaproteobacteria bacterium | reverse complement strand
GCACCTTGTTTGTATCGAGGAGTGAGATATGGACGCTAAAAAATTAATGATAACAATGTTTGCTACGTTTTGTACTTCCGCAATATCGTCAAATGCATTCGCCTATGCATCTGGTGAAAAAGTGATTGTGATTAATCCACGCAATCATACTTGGTCGGCCTATGATGCATCTGGAAATTTGCAGCGTTCTGGGGTAGCTACCGCAGGTTCTCATTGGTGTAAAGATCTTCATCGTCCTTGCCGCACTAAAACAGGGACCTTCAGGATCTACTCCTTGGGAAGTCGAGGCTGTGTCTCGCGGAAGTTTCCTTTAGGACGTGGTGGTGCGCCCATGCCCTATTGTATGTTTTTCAATGGTGGTCAAGGGATCCATGGTTCAAATCAAGTCGTACGCGGCAATATTAGTCATGGTTGTGTGCGAGTGACGGTAGACTCAGCAGCATGGTTGCGATTTAACTTTGTCGAAGGACCTAATCGATCGAATGGCTATCGTGGCACCAAGGTCATTGTGAAACCATACTGATTGAGTGCTTGCTAAGATCTATCTCCTCACTTTAAATCCCGCGCTTCGATGTGCGGGATTGATCTGCTTGTCTCACCTTAGTCGTTTATAAAACACAAACAATAAGACCCGCGGATAAGCCGCGGGAAGATGGGAGTTGAATGAGCTACATTTCAGTCATTCACTTGAAGCTCTGGATAGATAACGTTGTCATCATCGCCTGTGGCTAAGTCTGGATTGTAGTCGTAGTTATTATGAACGTAGTCGTAATAGGTCCAGTCTGTATAATTGACACCCTCTGTATATGCATAAGGCTCAGAGGATGCATCCATATACCCATTATAAAATGCTCTGCCTCCGCAGCATGTGCTCACTGGTGCGGTGACACACCCATCGCAGCGGACGCTTGGAGTCACATAATAGACTGTAACGCATGCGGAACTTCTACAATGGCGGACATGGCTACGTTTGTGGTGTTTCACCACGTGCTTCTTCACCACGTGCTTCTTTGGGTGATGACAGCAATTCAAGCACTTGTAAGTAGGTGATTCGCAACCGATGTAATACTCTGCTAAGGCATTAGATGGATAAAGAAAGAAAGGAATGACTGTTGCTGTAAAGATTATCCATTTTATTCTGTAACTTAATGTCATACCGCCTCCTCTTGTCTCCTTATTTATTCATTTTATCACCGACTTTTTAGTGAAATATGAAGAGGAGGATGAGAAAGACGGGCCTAATTGCTTAAGAAATTGTTTCTAAGCATAGTGGTAACATAATGCGGCGTCCCATGAGCATTCTAAAGGATGAATCTTTTTAAATTTTAATCGTTCTAAAGTGGCGATAGGCTTGAGTGTCAATACAGTCTTTAAGTTGGATTGATTAATAAGCTCGCCAAGTTGATTAAGGACACTCTGTGTGTAGCAGGGAGATGCGATTAAAGCAATCGTTGCTTCTTGAAAGTTAAAAGTTAAAAAATCTTGATGGTGAAACTCCATGCTCTGATGAGCGAATAAGTCGGGAAAATCATTTTTTACTTTGTCTAGTGCTGTCATTGATTGTTGATAGAGGTGTGGGTTTATCTCGACGCCCACTACCTTTTTGATCGTTTGAGTTAAGAATATGTGCAAACAGAGTTTCCCAAGTCCAGAACCAAAATCAATAAAGATATCTTGAGGATCCCAGTGTATTTTTTGAATTAGCTTTGCAAAACTCAAAAATAAAATTTCGCCATAGGTTTCTGCGATCGTATTTACGGTAGGGATATGACTTTGCTGATAAGTATGAATTAAATAGTTTTCTATAGGATGATTCGTTAACATAAGGAATCCTTGGTTGGTCAATGTCGATGACAGGAGTTTACTATGACAGAAGCAGCACATGTTCTCAATTCAGGACTGAATCATTCTCCTAGCGCACACCTTAAGTCCTACCAAAAATTTATTCTTATTCGTATGGTATCTGCAAACATTTTTATTTTTCTTTTGCAGTTTATCGGTACGGTTCTAAGCTTTGAATTACCCACCCAGCCCCTGTCTACAGCTACGGGTACCGCATTTGCCTATCTTTATTTGCGTGGTAATAGGATTTTGCCAGGGTTATTGCTGGCAAGCTTTATAACGCCCTACTTGATTACTCGAGACTTTAATAGTGCATCACTATATACCATGCAAATTTTTGTAATGTCTTGGGGGCTATTAGCAATGATCTATCAAACAATGAACCCTGCATTGATTTTTAATAAGCAATATAAATTAAGTATTTTTCTGGTCTTTACGATAATACTAAGCTTAGTTGTGCACCCCTACTTTTTAAATAATGGTTTATGGCTTGCAGAAGTGAATGGGATTTTATCAGTAGGGCTGGGGCTTGTTACCATCGATTCTTATTTTCCTGATATCCAACGCTTGAGTGTATTAAACAACACGGTAGCGACCCTGCTCTATTTTTTAATATTTTTGTTATGTCTCATACAGGTGAATACTTCTCACCTGTCTATGATCTTGCTGATCGCCTTATTAAACTTAGTCATGTCACTTAGGTTAAGCCAGATCAATGCTTGGATGGGAGCGATGACATGTATACTGATACAAGCTTTTG
>JBGSSQ010000321.1:0-2315 GCA_041736975.1 Gammaproteobacteria bacterium | reverse complement strand
TTATTGCTTATTCCCGGTATTGTGGGCTCAGGCAAGACCGCCTTAATTCAGCGATTTTTAACCTCTCAGAACGATGCAACGCGATTGCATTACATAGAGGCACTGCCGCATCATACCGTCGATCATTTTATTCAAGCACTGTATTCCAATAGCCAAACACCAGCGCCTCAACAGGTTTCTCCTGCCGAGCTATTCAATCAGTTAGCCACACTCTCCAATGAAATGGGCTCTCAACTGTTATTGATAGATGATGCTCATCGTTTACCTCGCGAAACTTTGATGGGTTTGCTGCAATTACTTTTTCAGCAAGATATTGAGCAATCTCAACTGCGCGTTGTGTTGCTGGGTGAGTCACAAATCCAAGAAGTGGTGATGAGCTTGCTTGATAGTTTTGCCTCTGGACGTCAAGTGCCCAGTCTTGAGCTAGAGCCCCTGTCTCTTCAGGATACTCGGGAGTATTTAGAATTCCGCTTGTCTCAGGCAGGCCTCGTTGGCAAGTTGCCTTTTACGCCAGCGGTGCTTCAACAAATACATGTGTTGTCAGGAGGGTTTCCTGGGCGGGTGAATCGAGTCGCTCAACAGGTGTTAACGGATACGCTTAGAGTGAGTCATCTCAATGTAAATTCGAGTCGTAGCAAAGGGGGATTTTCACGGGCTAACAAAGTGAGGCTGATGAGCGCTCTAGTGCTTTTTGGTGCTGCCTTTGTGGCGTGGCAATTTCAGCCAACTGGGCAGGTACCCCAAGCAATTACCGCTGACACCAGTGCAACTAACTTGGCTTCTGTAACTCCGGAAAGTATAGGCGAGCAGGAGGCACAACAACAGGCTCAGCAGGAAATGGTTGAAGAGTCTGCATGGCAGGCTGAACTGGCGGCTCAAACCCCCACAGAAAATAGCCATCTCACCCAAGATATGCGCGATGCAATAGCCCAGGCGATGAGTCATTTGGATTCACATGAGCAGTTGGCGTCGGTGCAAAGCGAAGAATATCTGGCGATGCCGTTGATGCCGAATCAGCATCTTTGTCAGGGCGCCGTTATGGCAGATGTTCCTGAAGTCATGTTAGCCTCCACCACGCCTGATAGTGCTAGTAATAACAGCCGAAAATTACCGGCGGTTGATGTGGCGGCATTGGATTCCTTAACCAGTGCCGAGCGACAAATGTTGAATAGTAAGGGCTACACTGTGCAATTAATGGGGGCGAGAACACCTCAGGAGCTAGAGTCCTTTATGGTTAAGAACAAGGTTGAGGGTTTATCGTATTATCGTACCAAGTTGCATAAAAAAGACTGGTATGTGTTAGTTTATGGCCATTTCGAATCTGCTCAACAAGCTAATGTTGCTTTGGCAAAATTGCCGCAAAGTTTTCATAAACAAAAGCCATGGGTGCGGTCATTTGATGGTATTCATGAAGCAATAGCTTTGGCCCATCCTAAGCAGGATGGCAAAGAAACGTCTAAAGTAGCTGTGCGGTAATCAACAGAGTGGAGGGGGCAATCGCCGCGTTACGCTCGCAATGACCGGGGGGCAATCACCTCAGGGCTCGGTTAATTTATTAGCCTTGTCGTTTGGGTTTTGGTGAAGAGATATCGTGTTCGATTTTGAGTCGGTTTAAACGGGCACGTTTTTTTTCATCTTCTTCTTTGGGTTCGAAGCCTAATAGTTTCATTTTACGATCCATGGCGCATACCCAAATTGCCCATCTCATGAGGTCGGTGCCAGCAATGATTTCAATGCCCCCCTTCCAGCGAGTTGCCACGAGTTCCACCATTTCTTGGGCTGTTTCAAAGGCTTGATTAATGACGGTGCCTTTTCCTGCGTTAACGAATTTCTTTCTCATGTCGTCGACGTTACTATCGTCGTTAGTGATTATGGGGGCGTCGCTGCCACCAAAAAGAAAAGGGCCAACCGAGGTGCAGAGGCCGTCATCTAAATCTTGGATTGTCCATCCAGATTTAGCGGTGATAAAACGCACTTGCGTAAAGTTTTCGAAAGTGGCATCAATGTTGAGTATTTGTATGAAAGGGCAGCGGCTCACTAAATAGGCTACGTCGCTGGGAGTGACAGGGCGATTGATGTCAATATTAGGTGCAACCAAACCTTCTGCCCGTTTGTCCCATAGGCTGGCAAAGGCTTCTAAATCATCGTCTTGATTATCAGGTAGAGCAGTCATATCCGTTTCACTTCTCTGGTGTATTCCTTAAGTATAGTGCTAAATTCACGTTTATTCAACAGTGCCGCTTGCTTGCTGAGACTCAGTTTGTAAAGCGGCAACAATCGCCTCTCGCAGTTCAATTAATTTAGAGTGGAAAAAA
>JBGSSQ010000197.1:0-2931 GCA_041736975.1 Gammaproteobacteria bacterium | reverse complement strand
GCCCTTGCTGGAGGCAAATAAAGCGGACTGAGGCGGAGCCGAGGGAGCCATTGCCGGAAGCAAGGGCGCCCTGCCTCGCCGACTTTAGGCAGGGAAGCCTACAGGATTATGTGCTGAGCTTATTGAGCTTCCTGGGTGTTTAAGCTTACGTCGAAACGCGGATAAGGCGGATGAATATTGTGCTCTTTAAAAGCATCCCACAATGAAAATAAAATCTCTGAGCGAACTTTAGCTCGCGCTTGTTGAGGAGACAACACCACATAATACCTGATGTCCATGCCAATGAGTGCCTCATCGATTTCCAGCATAAACACCTGTGCTTCAGGGGTATCAACAACGGCCTTATTCTCAGCCAATACAGCTAATACCAGCTCTTTCACCCTGTGCGGATCGTCCCGTCGATGAATCTTAATATTGATCACCGTGCGAACAATACTGTCTTGATGTGTCCAATTGGTAAACGGCTTAGTAAACATATCGGCATTGGGAACAATCACTTCCATGCGATCCCAAGTTCTAATCACCATTGATCGTAAACCGGTGTGTACCACTTCACCTTCATACTCACCCAGCGTCACAATATCGCCAGTGCGGAATGGGCGTTCAACCAACAATAAAATGCCACTGAAAAAATTGTTGGCCATATCACGCAAACCGAAACCAAGACCTGCAGCAAATGCAGCGGCTACGACCGCAAAAGCGCCTAAATCTAGGCCCATAATTTTCAAACCGAGCAAAACACCAACAATCACCACACCATACTGGGTAAAAACGGATAAGCTATTACGTACGCCAGCATCTCTAGCTTTTGCATACAATCGGCGAAAACTAAACTCTCTAGACCAACGAGACAACCAAAACAACACCGCCCCAATCATGAAAATTTTGAGCAATACCCATAGTGAAATCTCATTACCACCAAAATCAAACAACTTATAATGAACGAATCGGTCGAGTGCTGTCATGAAGAAGACACTTTTATCTAGCTCATAAAGATGAAGCAGTAAAACACCAGAGCCAATGATAAGACCTAGGCGAAGGATACTATCGAGAGGATTTAAAAAGGCCTCTGTCAGCACCCAACCACTGGGCGTTTTTCGAATTAAAAATTCAGAAAAATAATCCAACAAATCAATAAGCATTCCACGAACAATCAAATAACCCAACATCACAATCAAGAAAATAACCTGATATTGACTCAACGCAAAGGCAAGCTCAACGTAACCACAAAGCCCAATAACCGCATTGGAAATAAAAGCAAGCGGGAACACCACCGTCAATACACCTATTACGCTATGCATATAGCGTTTTGAGGCAGGCATCAGAACATCGAATATTCTAGGCAATATTTGACGCCCCTTATAGAGGGCGACTCCTAAAATAAGCACAAAGACCATGAATAAACGATTGGATAAAGCTTTAACCTCGTACTCTACTGGCAATAGATTAGTAATCACCATAAACCCTGATAATACTCCACCGAATATAACGATCCACTTCAATCGTTTAAAATGATAAATATCTGCATTTTCCACCAATAAAATTCGCGCTATACTAACTGCCCACTTAAAAGCGATATATACCAACAACAGAGAGATCAGTAAATTAAGGTGAACATCGGTAAAAAATGTCAATATTACCAGAGTGAATAAAAACATCAGGCTCAACAATGTCCGCGAGGTAACTAAGCACAGAGCATACAACAAGCTATTGGAAAATCGTTCACGTTTGTCATTTAATTTCACAGCAAGATTCGTCAAAGATCTTTTCCCATACAGCCAGCCACCAACAAAAAAGCAGCAGCAAAGAGCGGCTAATCCATAGCCCCATCCGTCCATTTCTTTGACAAAATGAATGACTTGCAGCCCTAACGTCGAAAAGGAATTTGCCGCCATAGTCATAGCAGCCAAAACACCTGCGCCTAAATTCAACCAGGCTGACAGATCAAAAGGTGGCAGCAATTGCCTAACGGCCAATTCTTGCTTAAGTGATTTACGGATATCTTGAGCGAATTCGTTGATTCTTGCTTCAAGTTCAGCCACCTTAAAATGGATACTTGAATACTCGGACTGTAAACCACTCAGTAGTGGAATAAAAGTCAAAAACTCTTCTCTCACCAGCCCTTGTTCAATCTCTGTCTTTTTCCACTCGAGATAACGATTTTTAGAGGCGGTATAATCCTTAATATCTTCCAACTGTGTGAGAATTTTTTTAGAGTTGCGATCCAAGAGGTTAAGCTGTGAAATTGAGTAAGCCTTGCGTACAGGTACTCGAAGTTTTTCGATTTGATACTCCGTTCGTATTGCTGTGATTTTGGTACGCAATAATGCGACATGCTCTTCTGCCATTAAAATCTGTAGCTGTAATTCACGTTGACGCGCCGGAAGAAACGTTGTGCTGCTCAACAGAGAGTTTAATTGCCCCTGTAAATTTTCTAAGTTTAAAAGCCATTTACCTAGATCATTTTGCAATGCCTCCATCAGCTTTGATGAAGCCGCTAAAACACGAGATTGTTCCTGTTGATGGTAGATGCGATTTTGAGTCAAGCCTACAGACTTTATTAGACTCAGTCTGTCTTCGGTAATATCGCGCCCCTTCTCTAAAATCTTTAAACGCTCATGCTCAACCTCTTTCAACCGAAGCAACGCCGACAAGCGCATCTGAATCTCCGCCATTTTCTGCTTACCATCAGGACGTTTTTTCGCTGTTAAAGCCTGTTGTTGCTGGTATTTAAGTAATTCTTCTATTCGCTCTTCGGTGTCATTACCTTGCAGAGCTGCGGTATTCAGGATGATTTCGACTTCCTGCAATCGAGCTTTGGCAGCAGCTAACTCTAATTCAGTGTGAGTTAGGCTTGGCTGACTGATGTCGTGCATCTTATAATAGACACTTTCCTGCTCGCTTTGCTTTACTAGTTGGTTTAACTGTTCT
>JBGSSQ010000147.1:0-2457 GCA_041736975.1 Gammaproteobacteria bacterium | reverse complement strand
CGTAGGCGGCCCGCGACGAGCTCGGCCGAGCCGCAGCTGTAGCCAGCAACAAATATACCCCGAACACTAAAAACAGTTGAATTCAACTTTATTTTTGCGAGTAGTATATGCAACTTCGTAAAAAAATGCTTCGGCAGTATTGCATAGCTGTTTTCATATTCAAGTCTTGTTTTGCCTCGACAGATTGACTCAGGAGCTTGCGAAGGTCTTTGGCTAACCTAATGGCGGTGGCTTGGATTAATTGCGGCCGAAATTCCAATTACTGATTGGGCCTCATTACAATATTGGCACGGAACTAGGATGGCGTAGCCAGGTAGGCATTCGTTTCCGTTCATTATTTCTATGTGCTTACGAATAACTGGGATACCAGCCTGCTCAAGTAGTTCACAAGAGCGCTCAGCTGTGGCACCCTCTTCCAAGGAGATTATTTCTAGATAGCGATCCATTATATAATCTTTGCTTTGAGAAACGGCCTTTATTTGTTGATTCTAACCGCCAGAAACGGCTTCAACAAGCCATTATCACGAGTATTATGAGTAATCACGAAGAGCGAATACAACAGATTATCACACAGTTTGATATTCCGGGCCGTCTTATGAGTCTGGCACCGCTCAAGCGTGGGCATATCAACGAAACTTTTGTTAGTCGTTGGACCCAGTCTGATGGTTCTAGTGATCAATTTATTCATCAGTGGATTAACGGGCATGTATTTCGAAACATTCCAGCTTTGATGGCTAATGTCGCTAAAGTAACACAACATATTGCGCAGAAGTTACCCGTAGGAGGCGCAGAAAGAACTTTAGAAGTGGTCGGGACACATGTCGGCACTCATTATATTCAAGATAGCGATGGGGAGTATTGGCGCACATACCGATTCGTTAGTGGGAGCGAGTCATTTGCAGTATGTCAGGGATTAAGACAGGCGCGGGAGTCAGCGCGCATCATGGGGCGTTTTCATAACTATCTTGCGGATCTACCCGCAGATCATTTGGTGGACACGATCCCCTTTTTCCATCATACGCCACGACGTTATCAAGCGTTCGAACGCTCTCTTGTAGATGACGTCATGCGGAGAAAAAGTAGGATTGGTAAAGAGATAGATTTTGCCTTGGAACGCCAAGCTATAGCGGGTCAAATAGTTGATGGTATTGAGCGGCAGCGTCTGCCCTTAAAGGTTATTCACAACGATATGAAGCTCAATAATATTCTCTTCGATCAGAGATCGGGTGATGCGATTTGTCTTGTTGATCTGGATACTGTTATGGGGGGAAGCCCACTGTACGATTTTGGTGATCTGGTACGCAACGTGAGCATTCCCACCGACGAAGATGAAGTTGACTTGAGTCGTATTTTAGTCGATTTGCAATCATTCGATGCCTTGGTGAGTGGTTATGCAGAGAGTGTCGGTAAAAGCTTATGCGCAGAAGAGTTAGAGCTTTTGCCTATTGCTCCACGAATTATGGCATTAACCTTAGGAGTGCGGTTTCTAAATGACTATATCGATGGTGACCACTACTTTAAAATTCATAAGCCAGAACATAATCTGATGCGCGCGCGCGCACAGTTTCAGGTGGTTAAGTGCATGGAACAAGAAGAGGCTGCAATGCGCTCAATTGTAGAGAAACATTTTACTTCTATTAGCTATCGTTAGAACTGTTTGTTTTGAGCTGTTCACCTATGCGTATTCCGCTAAAAATGTGACAACTTAATCAGGGTTTGCTAGAGTATCGATAAATGTTTACCTCATAGAAGCTAGTGCCATGATATCATTCAAGTTTAAGAGCGTTCGTATCGAGTCTATTGGGGTTAATATGGCCCCTAATGAGCTTACTTCTGCAGCCATTGAAGACCGTTTAGCACCCCTGTACCAAAAACTTGGAATTCCGTTTGGCACACTTGAGCGTTTGAGTGGGATATCGAGTCGATATCTTTTTGATGAGTCAGTAAATCCAAGTGATATAGGAACCGTAGCATGTAAGGATGCGCTCGAAAATATGGGCATAGATGCAAAGCATGTGGGGGCCCTGTTTAACTGTACCGTAGTGCGTGATTACTTCGAGCCAGCAACAGCCACTCTCATTCATCGCAATCTTGATCTGCCTGAGACCACAATGGCGATGGATATTTCCAATGCTTGTATCGGTTTTTCAAATGGTCTGATGATGATGGGCCAAATGATCGAAGCAGGCATCATTAAGGCAGGTATTGTAGTGTCTGGTGAAGCGCTGCATAAAATACTTGATTATAATTTTAAGTTTATTCTTGGGCATGAAGATACGATTACACGTGAAGAGCTGATAAAGGTTTTGCCAACTTATACGCTTGGTAGCGGTGGTGTGGCATTTGTGCTTGCGCATGAGAGTATCGCCACGAGTACACACAAGCTTTTGGGCGGTTCTGCGCGCTCGGCCACGCAATTCAATGATCTGTGTAAAGGAGATGGCGATTACTTCTACC
>JBGSSQ010000303.1:0-2185 GCA_041736975.1 Gammaproteobacteria bacterium | reverse complement strand
GCCAGTGAGGGAGATGCCATTTATAGTTATCTACGTCACCAAGAAAGCCGTAAAACGCAATATGAAATTACTCGAGTTCTTTATGTTGCGGTTACCCGTGCCAAAAAAGCCCTGCATCTTATTGGTAGCCTCGATACGGATACCGAAAAAGAACTTTCACCACCTAACGATAGTTTTTTAGCGCTTTTGTGGCCACACGTGCAGCAACATTTCCACACTATGCCATCAACAAACACAACAATAGTTACCCCTGATCAAACAGCGCCCCTCACCATCAAGCGCCTCCCTATAGACTTTAAGACTGTCACCACGCCGGCACAGCCCCAAGATGATATCAACCAATTGATTTATAATGACATTTCGCGCGACACAAATAATTCGTTAAATCAAGCGATTGAAGAAATCCCTGACTGGCACATTGATCAAACGGCAGAACACATCGGCATCGTGATTCACCGCACACTAGAGAAGATTGCGAATAACAGTTTAGCAGTATGGCAGAAAATGAATTTACAAGATTATCAACCAGTTTGGTAAACACAACTCCACCAGCTCGGCACTCCAGAGGACAATATACCTACAGCGCTCAAAACCATAGAAGAGGCTATAACCAACACACTAGCGGATGAACGCGGACGCTGGATACTCAGCCAACAAACAGAACACCACACCGAATATCCGCTCACTCTAGTACAAGACAATGAAATCGTTCACTGTATTATTGACCGCACCTTCATTGATGATGCAGGTCAACGCTGGATTATCGATTACAAATCAAGCTCCCCCAAACCCAATCAATCGCACGCCGATTTCTTACAAGAATCCTATAGTCGCCACGCCCCTCAACTTCATCGCTACGCACAAGCATTTTCACACCTGGAGCAACGCCCAATTCAATTGGCCCTCTATTTCCCACGCTGCAGCCTTTATTATGACTGGCCGTTTGGGGAGACAATCCAGAAATAAGCAAAGTGAGAAGCAATAAATGAAAACAATTCGAGCCTTTGAAATTAACAGTATCTTAGAGTGCAAATATTTATTCTATAGGATGCCAGAAGATTTGAGGAGAAAACAGTTAGAGCTGCATGAAAAAATTGATGCTCCTATGAAACCAGAGTTTAATAGCGATCAAATATTCAACAAGAGCTCACTTCCAGTAATGTCTAATGATGATGCCTGGGCCGCATTATCAAACTCTGAGAAGGATTTAGTGCAATCTCTTGAAAATGGTAGCCTCCCAGAGTCAGGAGAATCGTATGATATCTCCACAACACAACATAGCATTACTTCAAAAAAAACTTAATTATCATCTGATTTGACTCACAATCATAACAATATATGATCTGGTAAGGATTTTATGAAATCTACAGCTTAAGTGCTATATAATCTTAAAATCACCCTTATGGATACCAACATTATCTCTGAAATTATAAAGCCCACTCCAGATCCCAAGGTAATCACTTGGATAGATCAACAAAATATAATGCTTCTCTTGATCTCTACTATTACCGTTGGAAGACCTATGAGCTTGGAAGATAGACAGAGTGCTGCTATAGCGTGCGCACATAATTGCAGTGTACCAACGCGCAAAGTTATAGATTTTGAAAATGCTGGAATCAATTTAATCAATCCATTTTTATAAAAATAATAAAAAATGGGGTCAAGTCCCATCGTTAAACACGAGCTTAAACTCTAGTCAAAACTATGAGAGAATGGTTGCAAAGCAGTCGATTATTTTCAGGGTTGACATGCTTAGCTTGCAACAACGACATGAATCCAGACAGGCTGGTCAATTTTTACAAAGGAAAGCTCAACATGAGTAACCATCTTTCAGAGAAGCTCGTTATAGCGGTATCCTCACGGGCACTCTTTGATTTAACAGAGAGCAACCAGGTTTTCGAGCAAGAAGGTGTTGAAGCCTTTGCCCAATACCAAACGGCTCACGAGAACGACACACTGCTACCTGGTGTGGCCTTTCCCCTGGTGCAAAAACTACTCAACTTGAATTCTTACGGGCCCTTCGTCGAGATTATTTTACTCTCTCGCAACAGTGCTGATACCGGATTACGGGTCTTTAATTCAATTGCACACTACCAATTGGATATCACCCGCGCGGCATTTTGCAGTGGTGAGAGCCCCTACCGTTACGTGAGTGCATTTGGCTCACATTTGTTTTTGTCCACCC
>JBGSSQ010000004.1:0-4037 GCA_041736975.1 Gammaproteobacteria bacterium | reverse complement strand
TGTTAACGAGTTGTGCAAAACGCTCTCGACTTTCTGCTCGATCAATGGCATCTGGTGCAGTACCAATAATCGGCACACCAGCAGCCTCAAGTGCTTTGGATAATTTAAGCGGTGTTTGCCCACCAAATTGTACAATAACACCTTTGGGATTTTCCAAGGCCACTATATTCAAAACATCTTCAAAAGTTAATGACTCAAAATACAGACGGTCTGACATATCATAGTCTGTTGAAATCGTCTCTGGGTTGCAGTTAACCATGATGGTTTCAAAGCCCGCTTCTCGCATGGCCATAGCCGCGTGCACACAGCAATAATCAAATTCAATACCCTGCCCAATACGATTGGGACCACCGCCAAGAATAATAATTTTCTCACGTTGAGATGGACGTGCTTCACATTCTTGTTCATAGGTCGAATAAAGATAAGCCGTTTCAGTACTAAATTCTGCTGCGCAGGTATCGACTCGCTTATAAACCGGTTTAATACCTAATGTTAAACGATGTTTACGCACTTCTTGCTCACTAACCCCGAGCAATTGTCCGATTCGAGCATCTGCAAAACCTTTTCTTTTTATCTGCCAAAAATCATCTGCAGTAATATCAGATAAACTCATTGTTTCTATGCGCTGTTCATACGCTACCAACTCATTCAATTGCGCCAAAAACCAAGGATCAATGTGGGAAATCAGATTAATCTCTGCCAAACTCATTCCTGATCGTATGGCATCTGCTACATACCAAATGCGGTCCCAACCTGCGGAACGTAGCTCGCGACACAAAACATCTCGCCAATCGCCGTCACTCAAATCTAATATTGGCTCTAACCCGAACTTAGCAACTTCCAATCCACGCAATGCTTTTTGTAAAGATTCTTGGAACGTTCGTCCAATTGCCATTACTTCACCAACGGATTTCATTTGCGTTGTTAAACGAGTATCAGCGCCTTGAAATTTTTCAAAATTAAACCGCGGAATTTTGGTAACCACATAATCTATTGCGGGCTCGAAAGAAGCCGGGGTTTTTCCACCAGTAATTTCATTGGATAATTCATCCAGCGTATAACCTACTGCTAATTTTGCAGCAACTCGTGCTATAGGAAATCCGGTTGCTTTAGAGGCTAATGCAGAGGACCTAGAGACTCTGGGGTTCATTTCAATGACCACCATGCGACCGGTTTTGGGATCTAAACCAAATTGAACGTTGGACCCACCAGTACTAACACCAATTTCCCGCAACACGGCAATAGAAGCATCGCGCATACGTTGATATTCTTTATCAGTCAATGTTTGCGCCGGCGCGACCGTAATAGAATCACCGGTATGTATGCCCATGGGATCAAAGTTTTCAATGGAACAAATAATGATACAATTATCTTTACTATCTCGAACCACTTCCATTTCATATTCTTTCCAACCAATAATTGACTCATCCAGGAGCAATTCATTCGTTGGCGATAGATCCAATCCACGCTCACAAATTTCTATAAATTCATCACGATTATAAGCAATGCCACCACCGGAACCACCCATGGTAAAAGAGGGACGAATAATAATGGGAAAACCCATCACGTCAAGAATAGCTAATGCTTCTTCCAAATTATGGGCCAATTCTGAATGTGGCATCTCAAGACCAATTTTATGCATAGCATCACGAAATAATTCTCGATCTTCTGCTTTATCAATAGACTCGCGAGTCGCACCAATCATTTCCACTTGATATTTTTCTAAAATACCTTCTCGCGCCAAATCTAATGCCAGATTTAATGCTGTCTGACCACCCATTGTGGGCAAAATTGCATCGGGTCTTTCCGCCTCAATGATACGAGCAATAACTTCCCAGTTCATGGGCTCAATATACGTCGCATCGGCAATTTTCGGATCTGTCATGATGGTCGCGGGATTTGAGTTTACCAGTACAACACGGTACCCCTCCTCGCGCAACGCTTTGCACGCTTGCGTTCCAGAATAATCAAACTCGCAGGCCTGGCCGATCACAATCGGGCCTGCACCCAGCAGTAAAATAGTTTTAATATCGGTTCTTTTAGGCATGGTGATCTCGCATCAGTGCAACAAAATCGGCGAAACAATATCGCATGTCATGAGGCCCTGGACTGGCTTCAGGGTGTCCTTGATAGCCAAAAGCAGGATATTTTTTGTGACGAATACCTTGTGGTGTGCCATCAAACATTGATTTTGCAATGATTTCCAATTCCTCAGGGCACGTTTGCTCTGCCATAGAAAAACTGTGATTTTGACTGGTTATCGCCACAGTTTGATTCAACAGATTTTGCACAGGATGATTCGCGCCGTGGTGTCCAAATTTCATTTTTTCTGTTTTCGCACCGCAAGCTAAAGCCAGCAGCTGAAATCCCAAACAAATTCCAAACAGGGGAATTTTTTTGTCGAGTAGTTCACGGATTGCTTGCACAGCGTAATCACAGGCGGCTGGATCTCCTGGTCCGTTAGATAAAAACACGCCATGCGGTTTTAATGCCAGTACTTCACTTGCTGGTGTGGTAGCAGGTACCACGGTGAGAAAACAACCTTGATCGACTAACAGGCGTAGAATATTTCGTTTTACACCATAATCATAAACAACAACATGCCAAGGACAATTTTCTTTTTCGCGCTTTTGATAACCCTTTGACCATAACCAACTACCCTCGTTCCATTCATAACGCTCTGCAGTGGTCACCTCTTTAGCTAAATCTAAGCCATTGATCCCAGGAAAACTTCTGGCCATTTCAATAGCCTGTTGATCAGAGATGTCAGGATCACTAACAATACAACCATTTTGTGCGCCACGATCTCTTAAAATTCGCGTCAATTGACGTGTATCGATATCAGCAATACCAACGACATTATGCTCACTTAAATATTCATCTAAAGAACACGTGGATCGCCAATTACTCGCTATCAACGAAGAGTCTCGAATAATAAGCCCTGCTAAATAAGGCTTGGGAGATTCGCCATCTTCTGCATTGATGCCTACATTGCCAATATGTGGACAGGTTAAAGTGACTATTTGACGAGAATAAGAAGGGTCTGTGATAATTTCTTGGTATCCGGTCATTGCCGTATTGAAAACAACTTCACCTACAGCACAACCGACTGCACCTACTGCAACGCCTCTAAATATGCTGCCATCCGCTAATGCTAATAATGACTGTGACTTTATGATTTTATTCCTTCAAAAAATTTTCGTACACCATCAAACCACCGTTTTGCCTGTGGATTATGTCTATCACCACCCGCCTCTAATAAATCACGAAACTGCTCGAGCAGTTGATTTTGTTCTTTGGTTAAATTCACCGGTGTTTCGATCACAACATGACAAAATAAATCACCCTCGCGACCAGAGCGTGATGCATGCACACCTTTGGCTCTGAGTCGGAATTGTTTACCACTTTGGGTGCCAGCAGGAATTTTCAGCTTCACCCGCCCATCAATTGTTGGTATTTCCATTTCACCACCTACAGCCGCCATGACGAAGCTAATGGGAACTTGGCAGTGCAGATCGTTGCCATCACGCTGAAAAATGCTGTGTGGTTTCACTGATATTTGTACATACAAATCACCAGCCGGAGCACCATTTTGTCCAGCTTCTCCCTCACCGGATAAACGCACTCTATCACCCTCGTTTACACCTGGAGGAACTTTAACTGAAAGCGTTTTTTGCTGCTTGATACGACCTTGACCGTAACAATGATCACAAGGCTGCTTAATGACTTTACCACGCCCATGACAAGTAGGGCAGGCTTGTTGAACGGCGAAATAACCTCGCTGCATTCGCACTTGGCCGTGGCCATCGCAAGCAGTACATTTTTCAGGCTTGGTGCCTTTCGCAGCCCCAGAGCCACTACAGTGGGTACAATTAGCTAAAGTGGGAACTTGAATTTGAACAGTTTTGCCATGAACAGCTTCTTCCAAAGTGAGCTCAAGATGATAAAGCAAATCTTGACCATGAGCAGCACGTTGACGGCCCTGACGGCCCTGTTGACCACCACCAAAAATATCACCGAAAATATCACCAAATATG
>JBGSSQ010000298.1:0-5266 GCA_041736975.1 Gammaproteobacteria bacterium | reverse complement strand
CCTTTGCTGTGTGTAGGGGCTATTTTGGACACCAAGGAGGGTAGCATTGCTTCCAGTAGAGAAAAAGCGGTGAAGAAGGCGGTGAGAGCGCCGGTGAAGTTCCACAACGTGCTGTGCCACCAGTACAGCGCGCATTGGCTGAGTAGTAAGGTGGTGATAGCCAGTATCAGTATGGGCTTCTCTTGACGGTAGCGGTCCGCTATGACCATTAAAGGTAGCATGCCTATGAAAGCGGCTACTAAGATAGGTAAGTAAAACTGCCATTGATTGTCAAGTTTCATGCCAGTGGCTTGTAGCATAGGTGGGAGTGCAACAAAGGTGGCAGTGAGCAGGGCGTGGGTGATGAAAATGCCATAATTGAGGCGCAGTAGGTCGGTGTTTTTGAGGGTTTTGGTCAATTGCTGTAATAGCGGTGGGTGTGGATGCGTAGCGTTGAATGCTGGGGGCGTAGGGATAGCAAAAATGACGATCAAAATCCCTAGGATGCCGAGTAGGGCGGTTAAATAGAAAATGCCTGATAGGCCAACATGCAGGTAGGCTATGGGGCCAAGAATCAGGGCAATGCTGAAAGAAATGCCGACGGTTAAGCCGATGGCTGCCATAGCTTTGGTGCGATTCTCGGTTTTGGTGAGATCGGACAAGGTTGCCATAATGGTGCTGCCGATGGCGCCAGCGCCTTGTAGAACACGTCCTATAATCAGGCCGTAAAGGCTGCCAGCTAACCCGGCTACTGCACTACCCAGAGCAAAGAGTCCAAGGCCAAAGATCAAGACAGGCTTGCGGCCAAGGCGGTCTGAGAGTACGCCAAACGGAATTTGTAGCAAGGCTTGCGAAAGACCATATCCACCTAAGGCGATGCCGATGAGGGTGGGGGTAGCATGGCTATAATTTTTAGCAGCTATAGAGAAGATAGGCAGGATCATGAATAAGCCCATCATGCGAAAGGCGAATATCGCGGCTAGTGATAGTGTTGAGCGTATTTCCTGCTGTAGGGGATGCTGTTGCACAAGAGTTCTCTTTATCTAAGAAATATCAAAGGGTACTTTAGCACGTCCGGATAAGTAGCGTAAGGGGTCCCACGCTTTGTCGGCGATAATCAAAACAGGGCCATGATAGGTGGGGGTTGTTGCCGCCAATGCGACATGCTGGTAATATGTTATTGATTTCCATAAATAAAAGGTCAAATCATGGAGCAAAAAAAAGCAGCTGACAAAATTGTTGATGCGTTTCACGCTGGGCTCTTTGCGCAAAGTGCTAAATATATTCGTTTTACACGGTATTATGGCCTTGATATCAGAGAACAATCACAGCGCAACTATAGAGCCTTATTAGATCGTTTGGATCAAAGAGCTCACCTCCCTGATGATGAGAAAGCGCAGTATGGCACAGGACGGCTATCATCGATTGAGGCAAGCTTTTTCCGCTACTGGTGTCAAGTTATTCTGCCGCTGTTTACCGCTCGCCATGGCACCTCACATTTTGCTTACATTCAAAACTCGGGTTATCTCATGCCTGTGGCCGACCGTCGCCGCACTAGTGCGCTCCACCAAAATAGTCGTACCAGTGGATTTGCACGGCAGGAATATACATATTGTGTTCTAGGTATAGGCCCTTCCCACCCTGTTCCTGTCAGTGTTGCCAACAGTAAAACCATTACCCTACATTTTGATCGTATGACGGCCGATGAAAAACGTCAATTTTCAGGTATGTTCATTAGTGGACATGAAACAGACTATAATCGTGATATCACCTACCCGATTATTGTTTGTGGTAATACAGACTACAAAGTCAGTTATGATAAATCATCCAAATTGCGGACCAGCACTTTCAAACGTTCAGATGGCACTGTGATTACAGAATCACTACGATTTGAGGATGAAATCATTGTTGCGGATCCCAGTGTCGATGTTATTTTTGAGTGGCTAGGATATAAAGTTATTGAGTATCTTCGTTTTATAGGTGGCGAATTTCAACAGGACATTTTGATATGCAATAATGTCGATAAAATAGCTGCTTTTTTTCATACAGTGTTTCCCTCGTATCGCTTTCCAGAACTTAAGATTGCAGTCAAAAAAATCCCTATTACAGCCGCCTACGTAGAAGTAAATTTTACAAATGAAGTTGATCATAAAGAGGTGAGCGCATTTTATCGGTCGTGTAATGATTTTGATTTTCTAAACTTGAAGACGTTGATTAATCCGACCTTAGTTAACGTTCCTTATGGGGACGAGAAGTCTCCTCTTTCGAGTATGTTAAAAAACTACCACTCTGTACCGGAGGCCTTGCAGGTGGTTGAATTGCTGCTAGATAATAATGCTGATGTAAACATGGGTACTTACATCGACACTAATTTAAGTCGTGCAATTACCCTCGGTGATTTGAATTTAATGAGGTTGTTGATACGTGGTAACGCTAGCCCGTACTGTTCAGCATTGAGAACACTGCCTAAGGTTGATCGTGCCGCATTAAAAGCGATTATTCAGCTACATAATCTTTCACTTTTTGAGCAATATTTTCCACTGTATTTGGAGTATGCTAGCGCACAAGCACTTTTAAATGATGCTTGTCTAGGCGTATTAGAGTCATTACCTTCTTATCAGAAAGCAGAGGGGCGGTTAGGCGCACAGGATACCTATGATAATTCCCACAGTATTCTTGAGCGTGTATTGGCTGATTGTAATCCAAACTGTGATGATGTTGAAGAAAAGCCCTTTTGCTCTGCAGCTCGTGATGGCAAGTTACGTGTGGTGCGCGCTTTTTTGAGGCATCCTAAGCTTGAAATTGATCAAAAAAATGCAAGTAAAAGTCGTAACGTTTCTGATTTTGAGGATTGGACAGCGCTGCATTTTGCTTGTTGGAAAGGGCGCTTTGAAATTGTTAATGAACTTTTATCTGCTGGTAGTAATGTCAATGCGGTATCGCATACCGGCAGGACCCCATTGGCTGTTGTGGAGGATGTGCTTTCAGGCGCTTTAGATTTTATGTCAAAACACGAGCGACAGTCTGATGCGCTCACCAGCAATAATCTCATGAGGATGTTCGGTCGTGGTTTAACAGAGAAAAAACTATCCACTGAAGAGCAGAAAAATTATAGCGCTATAATCACAATATTGAAATCTAAGGGGGCTAACAGAGATTTTCAGGCTGAATTGGAGAAAAAACCGCTGGCTTCTAATATTGCTGTTGTTGCTTGTGTCACTGCAAGATACCAAGATGAAACCTTTGTGATACTGGTTCGGAAATCTAATGCGTTTGACCAAGGCCAGGGTAATTATTTGTTTCCTGGTGGATTTTATGACCCACATCGTGATCAATTTGATTTATCTGCAACAGCCATTCGCGAAGTAGCTGAAGAAACAGGTGTCAATATCGCTTTGGCTTATTGTAAAAAATCAGCTGTTTATGATAAGACAATTGATGCGGTACAGCTAAAACGTCATTTTTATCATTTTGATTTAGGTAACGTAAATAGGCTGCCATTTTGCAGGCCTAATAGTGATGTCGCGGAAGCTACTTGGGTTAACACCAATAAAATCAAATGTGCTCAGTATAATGATGAGCTGGCTATGAGTTTTAATTCAATAGCGCTTAAGTATTCCAATGCATTAATACTTTCGGCAATAATGAATAATGAGCTTCCTGATGATAAATTAATTATAGCGAGTCAATATGCTGAATTTGAGCAATCTCTCAATCAGGTTGTCAGCGCCCTTTATTTCGTATTTCAACTCGGCAATATTTATGATATGCGCGACCAAGCCTTAGATGTGTTTTCGCAATTGAGGCAGAAAATTCCTACAGGATTTTTGCAAAGCTGTTATGATGAGTTGCTGGAGTCGCTGAATCAAACTGATTTAGAAGAGAAGGCGATTGCTTGCGTACAAAATATGGTCACTCATGTAGTTATGACAGGGCGGCTTCATATCGATGAGCTGCAGTTTAACAATGTACCTATGCTGCATCTTGCTTCCCAAGCAAGCAATGCACGTGAAGTTGCTTGGTTACTGGATTTAGGTGCTAATGTTAATGCTCAATTTGGCAAGTTGCTTAACGCCTATACCCCTCTGAGTTGTTGCATCACTTTGAATGACCTTGATACGGCTCGTTTACTTATTGAGCGTTATGAGGCGGCAATTATTATGAGTGACGTCACGGACTCTGCATTAACAGTCGCCTCTAGTTTGCCCATGATTCCGGATGCGTTTATTGAATATCTTATCGATAAATGTCCTGTTTTTACTGATGAACAGTTAGGCACCGTCCTTCATGAACTTATTAGAACGCGGCGATGCTCGTTGCTTGATAAGTTGCTCACAGAGTATACTATAGACCTAAACCGTCAATATGTTCGTCGACAAAGTTTATCTACAGATAGCTACCTTATGCTTACAGCAATCAACATATGCTGTTTGGAAACAGTGAAAATTCTGGTGAAGCATGGTGCTGATGCCTCGCTGGAGTACAAGTCTGGCTCTAGTTTTGTGACATTTTCAATGTTCATGCACAGAGATCTGTTATCACGACGGCGTGAAATTATAGCCTATTTGCCATCGCATCCATTGCACGAGGAAAACGCTAATTACTTTGGCTTTATGCGCTCATTGTCTGAATGCAAAGATAGCAGTGAGGAAGATTTAAAGCAGAAACTGTCTCTGATCGAAGAAAATCTCACTGAGCTTGATCAAATTACCGGCTTACTCAAATCATATCAACCCAGTGATCAATTGTTGAAAGGCCTGGGCTATACCGTCTTGTTATAGTTAATTTTGGTTGGGTTGCCGCCCTTCGCACGCAATGACAGTGCGGAGGTGGGCTGATCTCCGTGGCCCTGGTCAAATGTTGTTGAAAAGGGTAGAATGGCTGATGTTTTTTAGGGTGGATGAGTTATGGATACGATTACGATACGTGGTGCGCGGACGCATAATTTGAAGAATGTTGATCTGACGTTGCCAAGAGATCGATTGATTGTGATTACCGGGCTTTCGGGCTCTGGGAAGTCGTCTTTGGCGTTTGATACCTTGTATGCTGAGGGGCAGCGTCGGTATGTGGAGTCACTTTCTGCTTATGCGCGCCAGTTTTTATCAATGATGCAAAAACCGGATGTTGACCATATAGAAGGTTTATCTCCGGCTATTTCAATTGAGCAAAAAGCCACCTCACACAACCCACGCTCTACAGTGGGAACTATCACAGAAATCTATGATTATTTGCGATTGCTATTTGCGCGTGCTGGGCGTGCTCGTTGTCCTACTCATGGTGGCAGGTT
>JBGSSQ010000443.1:0-2487 GCA_041736975.1 Gammaproteobacteria bacterium | reverse complement strand
ATTAAAAGGTGATTTAAGGGGTGTTGATTAGTGAAAAAAGCAATGTTGGCATCAGCAGGCAACAAAGGTGGATTGGGCCTGTTTAATGAAGCTAAAAAATCTGTTATGGCTGATGTCATCAAAGAAAAGCTATACAGTTTTGGTGTAATTCCGCAGGGTTTGTTAGAGCACGAGATATTTTCCCGCTACGAGCCGAAGTTTGAGTGGCTGCTTACCTTTTTTCAAGAGATAAAACCTTTACTTCCTACGCTGTGTCTAGAGGCTCATGAGGTGTGGCCTTTAGTGGCGTTGATGGGTATGGAAGACGCTTTACAAGAGCTTTTAGCGGCTGATCCACGCAAGCTTGATGTTAAAGGGCGCGATGCTTTGGTGTTTTTGGCTATAGGTGAGCACACCGAGATTTTCAAGAGGTGGGTTGTAAAGCACCACCCTGATTTTGTCTGGCAGAAGCATTCTCGATTAATGTCTGATGTTGCACTTGTTTATGGCAAAAGAGCACGGCTTGATTTCCTGATAAATACCTATGATTTTCAATTGTGGCGGCCAGAGTTTCCTCATACTGGATTGTCGGCACTGTATGGTGTTTTGCGATGCGGTTATAACGACCTTTTTTGGCAAGTACTGGAAGCACTAAAAAATACCGCCGTCGATCTGAATGCAGTCAGTTGTTTGCCTGTGATCGCGGCGGAGCATAAGCAGTGGAAGCTGTGTAATGACCTTATACGCAATGAGTTTCCGTTAACCGAAAATGACAAGGCAATGCTGGTTTTCTATGCGGCCAGAGATAGTAAAACACGTTTCTTGACGTTGATAAGGCGATATAAAGAAATTGATTTTCGCCAATTTAATATTAATGGTAACAATGTTTATACCTACGCCTGCGAGGGTGGCAATATTGATGTTGTAGACCATTTGCTTGCAGAGGGTTGGTTCAATGAAGTGGCCCCAGATTTTAAAATTAGCCGTGCGACTGGCTTTCAGGTTGCTGTGCAATATGGTCAGTTGGCATTAGCTCAACATTTGTTATCAAAATTTGGAGATGCTGTAATCAACCAACAGGATAAGCAGCGGCGGGATGTCTTCGACTATGTGGCGATGAGTGGTAATTGGGACTATTTCCAAGATCTAGCTAAAAAGTATCGTCACCCAGGCTGGGTTCCCTGCATACGAGGGCAAGAAGTTAGCTTTCTGTCAACAGAGAGAACCTCCCCTTTAAATGGCGCACTGCGTCATGGTCATGTGTATTTTGCTCAGCGTTATATTTTGCAATATGGCGCTAAAGCACTTGAGGATAAAACCACCGCTGAGCATGATGCCAATCAGTCGGGCAATCCGGTAATGTGCTCTTGGTTGTCAGCACAAACAAAGGTGACTGACAAGGAAGAGACTAAGATTCTGAGCAAATTGTGCTGAAGCCTAATCCTTTGGCCTGAATACCCTCAATAATTTTGGGTAATGCAGCCACTGTTTGTTCACGCTTATCAAAGCCGTCATGGAGCAGAATCACTTGCTTGGAGTAGCTATTTTTAAGTACCCAACTCACAATTGTATCAACACCCGGGCGGTCATAATCAAAAGAATTAAATCCCATGGGGACGGGAATGATGCCATGTTCGCGTATAACTTCACGCACATGGCTATTGGAGGCGCCATAAGGATAGCGTAAACATAAGGGTTTTTTGCCGATGATGTTATTGATGATGTCCTGGGGAGTTGTTATTTCACGATTTAATTGGGTGTCATGTAAGTGGGTAAGTAGTGCGTGTGTGAGGGAATGACTATTGATCGCGTGCCCCTCTGCGAGTACTTGCTTAACCACCTCGGGATACTTTTTGGCGTTCATACCGACCATGAAAAAAGTGGCTTTTACATGGTATTTTTTTAGGATCGCGAGTATTTGAGGTGTATAAACAGGATTGGGGCCGTCATCAAAAGTAAGGGCTACGGTGCCTTTGAGGGCCGTTGTGTTGATGGGAGGCTGGGCGGCTTGAACCTGTAAAGCCCAAAAGAAAAAGCTGATAGCGCAGAGCAAGCGAAGTGACATTATAAAATTCCTTTCTATAAAGTGCTAGTGTTGTTAGTCTTACAGAGTGCAGACTAAGGGGCAATGACTATCGGTTGCGCCATCAGGCCGCTTCAGTCATCGATCACGATTGAGTAATTTATTTCAATGTGATAATGCCCTGACTGAAACATGCTTTAGTTGTTGCTACCATAACCACCGCCATAATAACGACCGCCATAGCTATAATATGTGCCGCCAGAATTACCTGGGTAACTATCATAGCGCGTATAATCAGAATAGTCTTTGCCGACGTAGACGCCCGGTGTGATGATATTGCGTCCTGTATTATAGCCACCGTAGCCACCGTAGCCACTATAGCCATCCAATCCGCTGGCGCATCCATTTAGCATCAAGGCTGCTGACACTGTCATCGCTGCGGCAAAAATACTCGATAAAAAAGATCTCATAAGTGAATCTCCTTC
>JBGSSQ010000352.1:0-2523 GCA_041736975.1 Gammaproteobacteria bacterium | reverse complement strand
AAAGATGCAGAGCCTTACTTATACCTACATTGTCAACACTACCCGCTGATGAAATACTCGGTTATTCAGAAGTGTTTAAAGCAGAGCCCTATCATTTGCTGGCATACTTAAGTCAGCTTGATTTGAAAGAGTTAGATGCATTAGTTGACGTTGATCATGATATTTTCTTTTTAGATACTGGAGGTCGTGGAGCGCATCAGCTGCATAATTATTTGGTGCACGAGGAGCATGTTTGTGACCCAGAATTAATCTTGCGCTGTCTCTGTAGTCGTTATCAAGCACTGAGGGAGTTGATACGCAGTGTTTTAGTTAATAAACGGCCTGAAGCCAGTCGCCAACAACTCCTTGTGGCAGTGCTGAGTCACCCAGATTGTGGGCAGGAAGTGCTAGACTTCATTGATAAAGAACGGCCTAATGCTATTCTGAAAGCACTAAGTTCAACTGACTTTGTTGGAAAATATTTGTATGCCAAAGAGGGCGATTTCAATCAGGAAGCGAGGCTAATTTGGTCGGCACTTTGTCGCTGTCAGTCGGTGATTAATTATTTCGAGACTGATGCGGCCGTTAATGATGCTAGGGCGTTGGGTGATGATGCCCCTGTTTTCCTGCCGTCGATATACGAAGAGTTCAAGTTTCGTCGTCCTCTTCAGATGTCGGAATGCAAGATTCCTCAACAAGAATCAAAGGCTATACAGCCAGTGAAACTGAGTGCCTCATCTCACCGCTTTAGTTACCAAAATGATTTAGAAGGTGTTGTTATCTCCAGTGAAGGTGATTTGGCATCGTTGTTTCTGTCTTCAGAGTAAATGGCAAGGTGGAATAACCCTACTCAAAAGTTAGCCATTCCCTTTTTAGGTATATCCTAAATTCGGAACTCTTGTAGCTAGGGTAGGCCCAGATCGGCATTATTGAAACACGCTAGTAATGGCTGAACTCCGCATGACATTTACTGAGTGATTGAAAATTAATTTATAAGGAATAAAAGATGAAAAAGATACTGGATCCAAAAATAACGCCTCAACAAAAAGCTTCTCCCGAGAAGGCAATTCCCTCGGGCAGCCCTTGCGGTAGTGAAAAAAATTCTGAGGCTCTTACCCCTAGTAGAATGGCTAGTTTTTTTGGTGGTTTGAACAAATTGAGTGGTGAGCTTGCTGATGGGATCAGCAACAAATTTAGTCAAGTAACTGCCATGATAGAAGAGCATAGTATAAACCAAAAAATCAAGGACTATATAGAAAAGCAAGCAGTGAGTGAAGTGTGGGTAAATTTACTGCGGCATGATCAGGAGCTTAGGAATCATCTGAAAGACAATACCTCCTCGAACGAGTCTGCTTTTTATCAGGGCTTCGATACAGGCCAGTCGATGAGACCGTTGTTTGACCCATTGCAAACGTTTCTTATGGCCAGATATTCTGATCTATGGGTGAAGATTGACCCTTATGTTACCTCAAAAGCATTAGAGCATGAGCCCAGTGAAAGTGAGCATAAAAAAATGCAATGGTTAGTCCGCCATAGTCCTATTTTTTATATCAAGTCTCAATGCCCACAATTATCAGGACATGAATTTGATTCTCGATTAGTTCAAGCATTTCTCAGTGGAGAGATAGATCGGTATTTTGAAGAAAGTAGCAGAGATATTGATGATATCAACCAGGTTAGAGAAAACTTTCTTCAGCAGTGTTATGACTTTATACCAAGAATTATTGAGGGCGACGCGTTTTGTCAGTGGGTTGGAGGTTATGAAAAGGCCATCGAAAAAAATCCTGAGGCTATTCATCATTTTGTTATGTGGCGGTGGGGTAATGTTTTTGATCAACTTATCATGTGGTTGATTGAGCAATATCCAGAGCTGAATAAGCCAGCTGGTTCGCTACAGTGTTCTAAGGCGGTTAAAATTGTTGGTGAGCAAATCATTGCTGTACTAAAAAGTCTTGATAAATTTTCAGTCGGAATCGTACGGTTAAAAACAGACAGTGATATTCAAGCTGTAATCAGTCGAGCTGTCTGCTCAGAAAATTTTAGCTATAGATTGCTGCGTGGTTTGGCTGACGATTTAAGTCATTTTTTTAGAAATATCCCCGATCTTTTTGATGCGCTATTTCTTGGTCCTGATGAAGATAAGACGCTGGGGATAAGTCGCCGATGTTCAAAAGAATATAGTGTGGTTATTGATCAGGTGCGGTTTAATAAAATGCTGAAAGGGCTAAGACAGCAGCTGGTTTCCAGCAGCGACCTTCTAGGGCAGCCAAATAACCTTACAGGTATCCAGCGCGGTCTTCAGCGCTTATTTGGATCAGGCCATGCTAATGTCCTGGAGTTTGGTAAGCAGGTGCTGTGCTATGCTACCCCGGAAGACCTTCTGCTTTTAGCGAATAAATATCCTTATTCTGGGCAGTTTTTTTGTGCAGATGTGCAACGATTTTGTGTGCCACTGTTAAATGAGTGGTTGCGGCATCCTGGTAGTGTTTCGGTAGAAGGGCTTAGGCAGGTTGCTGAGAGCATTGTTCAAGATGGATCGATACT
>JBGSSQ010000279.1:0-3208 GCA_041736975.1 Gammaproteobacteria bacterium | reverse complement strand
GGTGCTATATGGGATAGTACTCAGCGTAGAGATATCCTTCAGAGGGGGCAGTCGGGCCCCCGCCTTCCAACCATCTTTGATTGCTGTTTTTTTCTTAATGTTAATGGGGAATTATCAATGCGCTTAGAAGATGTTTTTGATGGTGCCTATTCTCCAGTGAGCTTATCAACAGCACAATTACTGACCCCTGTTGATCTACATAAAATATTGTTAACCCAATTTGAACATTACCGTAATCAAAAAAAACCAGAGACGCTAAAAGGTTATGTAGAGGAAGCCGACCTTAGCCTGGATTCTAAATCAACGTTCAGTAAAATAAGCGACAGTGCTGCGCTATTCTTTAAAAAAACGGCTTCAGGTGTGTACGAGTATGCGATTTGCACTCACACCACGCTCACGAAATTTGTTGAAGGCGAGATGCGCAAGATTTTAAGTCAAACAGCGTCAGCTACAAAAAAAATGACAGACCTAACAATATTATTTTACGGATTACAAGAATATATTGCCACTCGAAATAGTGTTGATCTTCGCAACCTATTGCAACAAGTGGATCACAGATTGTGGCAAGGCACGCCACTTATTCAGATACGTAATAGACGTTTTGCCATCAGTATTGATGAATCAGGAAAGCAGCAATTCAATGAAGAATGCATTATTGAAGAGCAAGTATTATATCAGATGCGCGAAGACCGCATGAAATTCAAAGAGAAGTTTGCACTTCAGATTGACAATGCAAAAAAACTGATCAGCTTGAATACAACATTCATTGATAAGGCCATCAATGGTGAGCTGGTGTCAAAAGTTAACGCTGTTGTGCGCAGTCTTCCTCTCGTTGAATTTCCGTACCTTTCCACAGAACTACATCGCCCTGTGATTCTCGGGCAGGCCCCCACTGCCTCGATGGGGCTGTGCTATCAACATTTTTTGGATAGGCTAGCAGAGAAGGATTGTACGTTGAATCATGTTTCAGAGATGTCGGACGAAGATGTTTACGCCTCGGATTTCAGAAGCAATTTGGGTGGCAGGCGCTTTTGGGGTTCTGATCAATTCAGCGGTGCGAGAAATAATCTCGAAGACTCAGTTTCTCCTGATGCAATTCCTGAGGTTTCTGAAGAAAATCAGACAAAAGACTATGAAGTGATTCTCAGAAAGCGAACATATATGTGATCCGCCACCTGAGATCACAGGTCAAATATAGCGTAGGATAATAATTGACCCTTATTATGCTTACGCGTTAGTATCACAATAAGTGGAGCACATGCTCTTAATGTCTGATCGTACTCGAACGTGAGTTTGAGCTGTTGGGTTATAAACAAAGGAAAAAAAATGCAAAACCTTTTTGAAAATGGTGATAACAATGTCGTGTTGATGACCCCGGAAGCCTTTCAAGCCGAATTAGTGATTACTTTGGAAACCTATCGTACAGGACGAAAGCCCGAGGCGTTGAGAGTTAAAGCGGAGATAGAGTCCGTGGCTCCGGCCAAAGATGTCCTGGAAGAATTTAAGCAACAACCTGGGAAAGTGGCTTCTGATTTTTGGGGGCGATTTAAGGCCAAAGCTCAGAATGTGGCTTCTGATCTAAGTGAAAACTTGGCCACTCATAGTGCCGCCACAAAGCTTTGTGAAGCCCAAATGAGTGAGATTTTACGAAAAAATTCATCGCGACTCAAAAAGATGACAGATTTAGCCATTTTGTTTCATGGGCTTTTTTTGCATGTTCATCAGAATACCAACAGTGTGTCACTAATAGCTCTGCTCACAGAGTTTAATGCTAAGCTTTGGGCGGGTACTCCTGATGATGACAGCGGCGAAAAAACAGATCAAAAGACATTTAAAGCCCGTTTCTACACACAAATTTGCAATGCCGCGCTTTACTTTTATAACAAAGGCTACAGTGATTTGCTGCAAAGCTGGGAGCAGCGTTTCGAATGTGTTGAGCCAGGGCAGTCTGGCTTTAATCTAGATCCTCATTCGACTAAATACATTGTTATTTGGCCGAGTGCTTGGATGGGCGAAACCTATACTCACCATTTAGCGCAAGGTTCTCCTTACGTTGTACATAATGACAAGTCTCAATCAGCACCGGCTCAATTTGGCTTTGGCCAGCCAATGGTTGTGCAAAATGACAACAACAGCAGTGATTCACCAGCCAGTGGTAATCAATTCCAACGGGATGAGTACTATGACAGATTCCATTATATGCAAGAACTTGAGGACAACATCAGGATTATGTCAGGGCTAGTTGAAGATTTAGAAAATCAAAAAGCACAGATGCTGAAGGAAATTGAATCGCTTAGACTTGCACAACAGCAGTCAAGCAATCCCGATTCAAAGCTTAAGGATATCATTCAGCGAGCACAGGAAGCGCTTAGTAATGACAATATTCGAAATAATCAATCAGACAATATTGCTCAACTGCGATTAATGCTCAATCATGCACGAAGTATACTCAATGAGGCATTGGTGCCAGAAGAAGCGCCAATATTTAAGGTGTAATACTGACTGAGCAATGCTTACTTTTTTTCAAGGATGAAAGATGGTTTTAGATAATATTCTGCAGGCCATAGGCAATACTCCTATTGTGCGTTTTAATCGCATTGGGCAAGAGTTGGCCTGCGAGCTATATGGTAAGTGCGAGTTTCTCAATCCGGGTGGATCGATTAAAGATCGCATTGGCTATTACATGATTGAGGCGGCCGAAAAAGCAGGGAAAATACGCCCAGGTGATACCTTAATAGAGCCGAGTTCTGGTAATACTGGTATCGCCATTGCTTTGGCTGCTGTGGTGAAAGGTTATCATGTCATTATCACCATGCCTGAAAAGATGAGTCACGAAAAACAAGTGGTTTTGGAAGCATTGGGCGCAAAAATCATACGCACCCCGACCGAAGCGGCCTGGGACTCTCCCGATAGCCATATCTCAGTGGCGAAGCGCTTACAAACCGAAATTCCCCGTGCTCACATACTCGATCAGTACACCAATCCTTCGAATCCGATTGCCCACTATGAAGGGACAGCCGAAGAAATCATTCGTGATCTCGGTGGCAAAGTCGACATGGTGGTAATGTCAGCTGGCACAGGCGGTACTATCACTGGAGTAGCGCGGAAAATAAAAGAAAAGCATCCTAATTGCATCATCGTTGGAGCAGATCCAGTTGGTTCCATTTTGGCTGGGCCTGGGCCTGTCCATTCCTACAAAGTCGAGGGC